>JAUYAJ010000713.1 GCA_030693565.1 Rubrivivax sp. | reverse complement strand
CCTTCGGGTAGGCCCCCAGAAAGCGCCCCCTCGGCGTTGCAAATGCTCGCCGGGTCTACGGACCCGTCTGCGCTTTGCGCCTTGAGGGCGCCCTTTCTGGGGGTCTACGCGGGCGTGATTCATATCTTCACAGCCTCTCAGGCGTCGCGCTGAATCAGCTCGACCTTGTAGCCGTCCGGGTCGGTGATGAAGGCGATCACCGTCGTGCCGCCTTTGACGGCGCCGGGCTCGCGCGTCACGTTGCCACCGGCGGCGCGGATCTTGGCGCAGGCGGCGGCAACGTCGGGCACGCCGATCGCCAGGTGGCCGTAGGCCGTGCCCATGTCGTACGAACTGACGCCGTGGTTGTAGGTCAGCTCGAGCTCGGCGTGGTCCGGGTTGCGGCCATAGCCGACGAAGGCCAGCGAGTAATTCTGTGACGGGTTCTCGCTGGTGCGCAGCAGCGTCATGCCCATCACCTGGGTGTAGAAGTCGATCGAACGCTGCAGGTCGCCGACGCGCAGCATGGTGTGGAGCAGTCTCATTTCGGATTGGGGGTCGGGAAGACCAGGCAGGTGGTGGAAGCGTGAGCGTACAGCTTGCCGTCGGGTCCGACGAGGCGGGCGTCGGCGGTGGCGGTCTGGCCGCCGAGGTGGATGACGCGGCCCTCGGCGCGCACCAGGCCGACACGCGGCGACAGCGCGCGGATCATGTTGGCCTTGAGCTCCAGCGTCGTGTAGCTCTTGCCAGCGGGCAGGGCGGCGTGGACGCAGCAGCCCAGCGCCGAGTCGAGCACGGTGGCGAACCAGCCGCCGTGCACGCTGCCCAGCGGGTTCAGGTGCGCCAGGCCGGGCCGGCCCTGGAACAAGGCGCGACCGGGCTCGACTTCAAGCAGCAGGAAGTCCAGCGTCGCGCCGATCGGCGCCCGCGGCAGCTCGCCGGTCAGCTGCGCGCGCATCAGTTCGATGCCGGAGCGGCCCGCGGCCTGCGCCGAGGTTGCCACGCCGGGCGCCACGCTGCCGCGCGCACGCACGGCGCTTTCCTCGGCTTCCCAGATCGCCAGCGTGGCGGCGGTGCCTTCTTCGGCCGTCATGCTTGTTCAGGGTTTGAAGTCGCCGCCCCAGGCGATGGCCCAGCGCGCGGGGTCGATGTGCTTGCGCAGCGCGGCGTTGACCTGCGCCAGCGTCAAGGCCGAGATGGCGTCGTCGTCTTGCTGCGCCTGGGCGAAGTTGCGGCCCAGGTGCAGATTGCGCACCAGCACCGAGGCGACGGCGCCGTCCTGGGCCCGGCCCAGGCGGCGCGCGTTCAGCAAGCCGGCGCGCGCCGCGTCGAGCTCGGCCTGGGTGAAGCCGTCCTTCAGCGCGCGCGCCGTCTCTTCGCGCAGCGCGGTCTCGACGCGGGCCTGGTTTTGCGGCGCGAAGCTGGCGGTGGCGATGAAGCGCGAATGGGCGTCGGTGGCACTCCAGTCGATGAAGGAGCCGACGTCGTAGGCCAGGCCGTCTTGCTCGCGCACCCGTGTCCACAGCCGCGACGACGTGTCGCCGCCGAGCAAGCGGTTGGCCATCAGCAGCGCCGGGTAGTCGGCATCGCGGTCGTTCAGCGGCAACCGCAGCACCAGCCGCAGTTCGGCGTTCTGGCGGTCCGGTGTGACGACGACGAAGCGCTGCGGCGCCGGCTCGAACAGCGGCCGCGGCGCGCGCACATAAGGCAGTGGGCCGTCGGCCGGCTGCCGCCAGTCGCCAAAGGCCTGCTCGAGCGCCTGGCGCACGGCGGCGGCGTCGAAGTCGCCGACGGCGGAGAACTCGGCCGTGGCGGCGCTGTAGAAGCGCCGATGAAAGCTGCGCACCTGGTCGATCGTGACCGCGCCGACGTTCGTCACCCGTTCGTCGAAGGTGCCCAGGTAGCGCAAGTCGCCACGCGGGTAGGGGTTGCCATGGCGGCCGAGCAGGTTGGCGATCTGGTCGCCCGGCTCTTTGCGCTGGCGTTCGATGGCGGCCAGCGACTGCCGGCGCAACTCCTCCAGCGCTGGCGGCGGGAAGGCCGGCTCGCGCAGCAGGCGGCCCACCAGCGCCAGCGTCGCCGGCAGGTGCTCGCGCACGGTGGTGATGTTGACGCCCAGGCCTTGGTCGTCGGAGAAGAAGCCGACGTCGGCGCGCAGGCGGTCGAACTGGTCGCTGATCTGCGCCCGGGTCATGCCGGCGCCGCCTTTGTCGAGCAAGCGGGCCGCAAAGCCGCCCGCGGTGGACTGGCCGCGCAAGCTGGTTTCGTCGCCATGGTGAAGGCGCAGCCGGGCCTGGACCAGGCGGCCGCGCGTGCCCTTGGGCAACAAGGCCAGCTTCAGCCCCGAGGCCAGGGTGGCGGTCTGGGTGCGCGCGTCCAAGTGGGCCGGCGTGGCGTCGAAAGTCTCGGCGGCAGCGGCCGCGGGGTCGCCGCGGTAGTCGCGCACCGCAGCGGCAAAGTCGGCGCGCTGCGGCGCCGGCGCGCGCTCGGGCTTGTCGGTGGGCAGGTAGACGGCGACGGTGCGGTTGTCACGCCGCAGCCAGCGCGCTGCGGCCTGCTGCACGCCTTCGAGCGTCAGCGCGCGCACGCGGTCACGGGCCAGGAAGTAGAGCCGCCAGTCGCCCTGGCCGATGGCGTCGGACAACTGGACGCCGATGCTTTCTGGATTGGTGAAGCCGCGTTCCCAGTAGTTCAGCCACTGGATGCGCGCGCGCTCAAGCTCTTCACTGGTCACCGGCTCGGTGAGCACCGAGTCGATGGTGGCCAGCATTTCGGCGCGCGCTTTGTCGACGTCCTGGCCCGGCGCCAGCTGGGCGCCCAGGAACACCGCACCGGGCTCGGCCAGCGCCCAGCTGAAGCCGAAGCTCGACGCGGCCAGCTGCTTTTCCACCAGCCGCTGGTGCAGCCGGCCGGCTGGCGGGTCGCCGATGATCCACGACAGCAGCGTCAATGCGGCGAAGTCCTCGCTGGCGCCGGCGGGCGCGTGGAAGGCGACGTAGACCAGCGGTGAGCCGCCGGCGCGGCGCAGCGTGACGGCGCGCTCGCCGTCCTGCGGCGGGTCCAGCGTGTAGGTGGGCTGCAACGCGCGCTGCGGCCGCGCCAGCGGGCCGAAGGACTGCGCGACCCAGCCCAGGGTCAGCGCCGGGTCGAACCGGCCGCTGACGATGAGGGTGGCGTTGTCGGGCTGGTAGTGCTGGCGGTAGAAGGCCTGCAAGCGGGCGATGTCGACGTTTTCGACGTCGCTGCGGGCGCCGATCACGGTCTTGCCGTAGTTGTGCCACTGGAACATCGCCGCCATCGTGCGCTCGATGAGGATGCGGCCGGGTTCGTTCTCGCCGCGCTCCATCTCGTTGCGCACCACCGTCATTTCGGTGTCGAGGTCGCTGCGTGCGATGAAGCTGTTGAGCATCGCGTCGGCCTGCCAGGACAGGTACCAGCGCAGGTTGTCGTCGTTGGCGGCGAAGCTGGCGAAGTAGTTCGTGCGGTCGAAGGAGGTCGTGCCGT
>JAUYAJ010000708.1 GCA_030693565.1 Rubrivivax sp. | reverse complement strand
TCTTCGGTGGCGCCGAGCTTGTCGAAGAGGTCGAAGGTGGCGTTGATGACGTAGTCGGCACGCGCACCGGGGCGGTCGACCTTGTTGACGACGACGATGGGCTTGAGGCCCAGCGCCAGCGCCTTCTTGGTGACGAAGCGGGTCTGCGGCATCGGACCTTCAACGGCGTCGACCAGCAGCAGCACGCTGTCGACCATCGACAGCACGCGCTCGACCTCGCCGCCGAAGTCGGCGTGGCCCGGGGTGTCGACGATGTTGACGTGCGTGCCCTTCCATTCGACGGCGCAGTTTTTCGACAGGATCGTGATGCCACGTTCCTTTTCGAGGTCGTTGCTGTCCATCACGCGTTCGGCGACCTTCTCGTTTTCACGGAAGGTGCCGCCCTGGCGCAGCAGCTGGTCGACCAGCGTGGTCTTGCCGTGGTCGACGTGGGCGATGATGGCGATGTTGCGGATTTGCTTGGTCATAAACGTTCAGGCGATCAGCGCCTGCACCTCGAGGGGACTGAGAAGACGGTCGGCGATGAGTTCACCGCCGCAGATGTGGGCGCTGCCCAGAAAGGCTCGCGCTTGGGGGCCGTAGACACGCACGGCGGGCGCGTCGGCCAGCGCCACCCGGCGGCGCAGACCGGACAGGAAACGGCCGGCCTCGTCGTCGGGCAAACGAACTTCGGGCCAGCTCGACAGCAGCTGGTCGGCCGGCAGCAGCAAGGCGTCGCGCCCGGCTTCGTCGAGCGCGGCCAGTGCTTCCAGCGTGACGGCGCCGGCGACGTCGAGCGTGCCGCTGCCGCTGCGCCGCAGCGCCGCCAGGTGGGCACCGCAGCCGAGCGCAGCGCCGATGTCTTCGGCCAGGGTGCGGATGTAAGTGCCCTTGCTGCAGTTGACGTCGATCACCAGCAGTGGCGATTGCCAGTCCAGGATGTCGATGCGATGGATCTGCACCGGCCGCAGCGCGCGTTCGACGGTGACGCCTTCGCGCGCATAGTCGTACAGCGGCCGGCCCTGGTGCTTGAGCGCCGAGAACATCGGCGGGCATTGTTCGATGGCGCCGGTGAAGCGCGCCACGGCGGCGTCGATCGCGGCGCGGTCGGCGGTGACTTCACGCTCTTCGATCACCGCACCTTCGGCGTCGCCGGTGGCGGTGCGCTGGCCCAGCCGCAGCGTCGCAACGTAGCGCTTGTCAGCGTCCAGGCTGGTCTGCGAAAACTTGGTCGCGGCACCAAAACAAAGCGGCAACAGCCCGGTGGCCAGCGGGTCCAGCGTGCCGGTGTGGCCGGCTTTCTCGGCGCGCAAAAGCCACTTGGCTTTCTGCAACGCGTCGTTGCTCGACAGGCCGAGCGGCTTGTCGAGCAAGAGCACGCCGTGAACGGCGCGGCGCTGGATGCGGACGCGGGGCGCGTTCATCAGTCCTCTTTGGCGCGCGTGGCATTGGCGCGCACGATCAGCGCCGACAGGTCGGCGGCGCGCTCGGTGGTGCGGTCGAAGTGGAAATGCAGCGTCGGCACGGTGTGGATGGACAGGCGTTTGAACAAGCCGTTGCGCAAAAAGCCAGCGGCCTCGTTGAGTGCCAGCGCACTTTGCTCGGGTTCGCCCATCAGCACCGAAAAGTAGACCTGTGCATGGGCGTAGTCGGGGCTGACCTCGACGGCATTGATCGTCACCATGCCGATGCGCGGATCCTTGAGGTCGCGGATCAGCTCGGCGATGTCGCGCTGGATCTGGTCGGCCACGCGGTGGCCTCGATTGGGAATGGCTCTCTTGTGTCGCATCGTTTCGTGCTCCAAAAACGATCAGCCCCGCCGTTGACCGGCGGGGCTGATCGCAAGCGGCTTGCGTCGGCGCCCGCCTTACAGCGTGCGTGCCACTTCCTTGACCTCGAAGAACTCCAGCTGGTCACCTTCTTTGATGTCGCTGTAGTTCTTCAGCTTGATGCCGCACTCGAAGCCTTCCTTGACCTCGCGCACGTCGTCCTTCAGGCGGCGCACCGACTCGACTTCGCCGGTGTAGATGACGACGTTGTCGCGCAGCAGGCGGAAGCGCGAATTGCGCACCACCTGGCCGGCGGTGATCATCGAGCCGGCCACGGTGCCGATCTTCGAAGCCACGAACACGGTGCGGATCTCGGCCGTGCCGATGATCTCTTCGCGCTGCTCTGGCGGCAGCATGCCGGTCATCGCTGCCTTCACCTCGTCGACGGCGTCGTAGATGATGTTGTAGTAGCGGATGTCGACGCCGTTGTTCTCGGCCAGCTTGCGCGCGCCGGCGTCGGCCCGCGTGTTGAAGCCGATGATGACGGCCTTCGAGGCAATCGCCAGGTTGATGTCGCTCTCGGTGATGCCGCCGACCGCGCCGTGCACGATCTGCACCTTGACCTCGGGCGTGCTGAGCTTGACCAGTGACTGCGCCAGCGCTTCCTGCGAGCCCTGGACGTCGGCCTTGACGATCAGCGACAGCGTCTGTGCCTGGCCTTCGCCCATGTTCTCGAACATGTTCTCGAGCTTGGCGGCCTGCTGCTTGGACAGCTTGACGTCGCGGTACTTGCCCTGGCGGAAAGTGGCGATCTCGCGCGCCCGGCGCTC
>JAUYAJ010000700.1 GCA_030693565.1 Rubrivivax sp. | reverse complement strand
GTGAGGAACCGGGGTGAGCGCGCGTTGCGCTGATTGCGGGTAAACCCCGGAATTATAGCGGGCGCCCCGCCCTTGCGGCCGGACTCAGGCGCCCAGAGCGGCGATGCCGGCGCGCGCGATCTGCGCATCCTCGTTCGACTTGACACCGCTGACGCCGACGGCGCCGACACAATGGCCTTCGACCAGCACCGGCACGCCGCCTTCCATCATGGCTTCGAGCGCGGGTGCGCTGAGGAACGAGGTGCGGCCCTGATTGATCATCTCTTCATAGACGCGGCTCTCGCGCCGGCCGACGGCCGCCGTGCGCGCCTTGGCCGGTGCGATCTGCGCCGAGATCGGCGCGGCGCCGTCCAGGCGCTGCAACCACAGCGGATGGCCGCCGTCGTCGACGATGGCGATCGTCACCGCCCAGTTGTTCTTCAGCGCTTCGGCTTCGGCCGCGGCGGCGATCTGGCGCACATCGCCCAGGGTCAGGAAAGGTTTGGTTTTCATGGTGTGAGAGACTGGGTGACGAAGTGAAGGCGCAAACGATACAGGGCTTGGCAGCCGCGCCAGCGCCGCGGCGCGTCACCACAGCCTGAACCGGGGCGGCGATAATGCGCACCGGCAAGGCGAATTTGCGCCGGACCGCACGCTGCGGGAACCTAAAATGCCGCGCACGCGTCCAATCGTGTGTTCACCAGTTC
The DNA here is from genome assembly GCA_030693565.1 of Rubrivivax sp. Lineage (GTDB taxonomy): Bacteria > Pseudomonadota > Gammaproteobacteria > Burkholderiales > Burkholderiaceae_C > Rubrivivax. Next base: position 6,581 of record JAUYAJ010000700.1, on the reverse strand, counting down.
TACGGAGGTCGAATGGATCAGACAGTTCCCAGCTATGCCAGCCAGTCCGGCTCCTCGGCCCTAGCGGCGCAGCGCAACCGCGTCCTGCGCAACACCTATTGGCTGCTCGCGCTGTCGATGGTGCCCACCGTGCTCGGCGCCTGGATCGGCGTGCAGACCGGCCTGGCCAAGGCAATGACGCCAGGCATCAGCCTGATGGTCTTCCTCGGCGGCGCTTTCGGCTTCATGTTCGCGATCGAGAAGACCAAGAACTCGGCCGCCGGCGTGCCCATCCTGCTCGGCTTCACCTTCTTCATGGGCTTGATGCTGTCGCGGCTGGTGGGCTCGGTGCTCGGCCTGTCCAACGGCGCCAGCCTGATCATGACCGCCTTCGCCGGCACCTCGGTGATCTTCCTGGGCATGGCCTCGATGTCGTCGATCATCAAGCGTGACCTGTCGGCGATGGGCAAGTGGCTGTTCATCGGCGCCATCATGGTGCTGGTGGCTGGCATCGCCAACTTCTTCATCCAGTCCAGCGCACTGATGATCACGCTGTCGGTGCTGGTGATCGGCATCTTCTCGGCCTTCATCCTGTACGACCTCAAGCGGGTCCAGGACGGCCAGGAAACCAACTACATCAGCGCCACCCTGGGCGTCTACCTCAGCGTCTACAACATCTTCCAGAGCCTGCTGATGCTGCTGGGCATCTTCGGCGGCGAGCGCGACTGAGCGCCGGCGCATTCGCGCCTCAACTGGAGAGGCCCCGCTCGCGGGGCCTTTTTGCTGTCCGGCCCACGTTGGCGCCATGCGTCATGGGCTGGCCGCGACGCAACGCGCTGCGCCGCAAGCGGCCTGAGGGCTAGAAGTAGTCCGGATGTGCCGCGACCAGCGCGTCCAGATGGGCCGCCGTGCCGGTCAGGTGCCCGCGCATCGCCGCAACGACGGCCGGCGCATCGCTGGCGCCGATGGCGCCCAGGATGGCCTGGTGGTCGGCCAGGATCTCCAGCCGCTTGCCACGCAGCGGCAGATGCAGGCGGCGCACACGGTCCAGGTCGGCGCTGCGCTCGACCAGCAGCCCGTGCAAGGTTGCCTGCCCGGCCAGTTCAAAGAGCCGGCGGTGGAAGTCGCGGTCCAGCGCCAGGAAGCGACGCAGGCCGGCGTCGTCGGGCGCCAGGATGCGCTGCTCGTCGACGATCGCTTGCGCCGGCCCCAGGTCGGCCTGCGGCTGCTGCGCGGCCACGGTCAGCGCCACTTCCAGCTCCAGCGCGCGGCGCAGGAAAGTCACTTCGCGCACCTTTTCGACGTCGATCGGCGCCACCACCGTGCGCGACTGTGGCCAGACCACGATCAGGCCGTCGGCCTCCAGGCGCAGCAGCGCTTCGCGCACCGGGGTCTGGCTGACGCCGAACTCATCGGCGATCTCGGCGCGAGCGAGCTGATAGCGCGGCAACCACTCCAGCGACACGATGCGCTCGCGCAGCGCTTGGTGGATCTGCGGCGCGATCGCCAGCCGGCGGTCCAGCGCAGCGCGGCCACCGCGCGCTGAGGGCACCGGCGGCGTCGCTGCGGTGGAGGTTGGCAGGGCGCTGTTCATCGAATCGGCATTCTGGCTCAGCGCGGCGGGGTCGAATCAGGCACCGGGCCAGCGTCGCCTGGGTCATCGTGGTTTTCCCGAGGTCGCCCTGCAACACTAATATATTAGAGTCGTTCGAGATCTCGCCTCCCGAAGTCCCCGACCCGGCGCCATGGTGCCCGAAGGAGTTCCCAATGCAACGCCGACCCCTGCTTGCCGCACTGGCCCTGGTCAGCTTGGCCGCTGCCGCCGCCCCTGCGCTGGCCCAGTCCGACTGGCCGACCAAGCCGGTCCGGATCATCAGCCCGTTCCCGGCTGGCGGCACCAGTGACGTGATGGCCCGCATGATCGGCGCCGCGCTCAGCAAGGAGCTGGGCCAAGCCTTCGTGATCGAGAACGTCGGCGGCGCGGGCGGCGTCATCGGCACCCAGCGTGCGCTGCAGGCGGCGCCTGACGGCTACACGCTGATCCAGACCGGGGTCGGCCAGAACGCTGTCGCCCACGGTCTGAATCCGAAGTTGGCCTACGACTCGACGCGCGACTTCATCCACATCTCGCAGGTGCACTCGGGCCCGAACGTGCTCGTCGTGCATCCGGACCAGCCGTTCAAGACCTTCCAGGAACTGATCACCTGGATTCGCAAGAACCCGGGCAAGATGTCCTACGGCTACACCCATGCGGCCTCGGGCCACATGGCGATGGAACTGCTCAAGCAGGTCGGCGGCGACAAGGCCCACCCGCTGTTCATCGTCGGCATCCCCTACCGCGGCGGCGGCCCGATGATGCAGGACATGCTGGGCGGCCAGATCCCGATGATGTTCATCAACCAGGACGTCGCCCTGCCGCACGTCAAGGCCGGCAAGCTGCGGCCGCTGGCGGTGACGAGCAAGGCGCGCAACCCGCTGTACCCTGACGTGCCCACTGTCGCCGAGATGGGCGTGCCCGGCTACGAGGCCTTGAGCTGGTCAGGCCTGTCGGCGATCAAAGGCACGCCACAGCCTGTCGTCGACAAACTCGAGGCGGCGATGAAGAAGATCATGGCATCGCCCGAGATCGTCGAGCGCATGAGCTCGGTCGGCTTCGTGATTCCGGCCCAGGGTGCGGCGCCGTACAGCGCATTCGTGCGCGGTGAACTGGCCAAGTGGGCCAAGGTGATCCAGACCGGCGGCATCAAGGCCGAGTAAGGGCCGGACGAGCGCCGCAGTCCAGCGCCAGATCGATCGACCTCGACATCGCCGCTGCGGCCCTGACCAGCGGCTTCAAAGGCGGGCCACGCTGGAAGGCCAGCGCTGCAGGCACCCGGCGGTTCAAACGCTTTCGTCGATGCCGTCGATGCGGTCGAAGACCGCCATGCTCTCCACATGGGCGGTGTGCGGGAACATGTTCACCACCCCCGCCATCGTGCAGCGGTAGCCGGCCTGGTGAACCAGCAAGCCGGCGTCGCGCGCCAGCGTCGCCGGGTTGCAGCTGACGTAGACGATGCGCCGCGGCGGCGTCCAGCCCGGGTCTGGCGTCAGCTGCAGGTCGGCCAGCGCCTTGGCGATCGCGAACGCACCTTCACGCGGCGGGTCGATCAGCCAGCGCTCGGCGTTGCCGGTGGCCACCAGGTCGGCGGCGCTGATCTCGAACAGGTTGCGCGCCTCGAAGGCTGTGCGTGTGTCCAGGCCGTTGGCGCGTGCGTTGTCACGGGCACGCTGCACCAGCACCTGGCTGCCTTCGATGCCGAGCACCGTGCGCGCGCGCTGCGCCAGCGGCAGCGTGAAGTTGCCCAGGCCGCAGAACCAGTCGATCACACGCTCGTCCGGCTGGGCATCGAGCAGGCGCAGCGCCCGCCCCACCAGCACGCTGTTGATGTGCGGGTTGACCTGGGTGAAGTCGGTCGGCTTGAAAGGCATCGTGACGCCGAATTCGGCCAGGGCATAAGCCAGCTGCGGCCCGCTCTCGTCGAGCCGGTGCACGGTGTCCGGGCCCTTGGGCTGCAGCCACCATTGCACGCCATGCGCGGCGCCGAATTCGCGCAGCCGCTGGGCGTCGGCAGGCGTCACCGGCTCGAGGTGGCGCAACACGAGGGCGATGACCTCGTCGCCCGCCGCCAGTTCGATCTGCGGCAGGCGGTCGCGCTGGTCCATCGCGCCAATGAGTTCGCGCAGCGGCATCAGCATCGCGCTGATCTTCGGCGGCAGCACCGGGCACACTGCCATGTCGGCCACGTAGCGCGACTTGCGCTCGTGAAAGCCGACCAGCACCGTGCCCTTCTTGATCACATAGCGCACCGACAGCCGGGCCCGGTAGCGGTAGCCCCAGGCCGGGCCTTCGATCGGCCGCAGCAACTGCTCGGCCTTGACCTTGGCCAGGTGCCAGAGGTTGTCCTCGAGCACCCGCTGCTTGACCGCCACCTGCGCTGCCGGGTGCAGGTGCTGCATCTTGCAGCCGCCGCAGGCGCCCGCGTGCATGCCGAAGTTCGGGCAACCCGGGCGCACACGCTGCGCGCTTTCGCGCGCCAGCGCCGACATCTGGCCTTGCTCCCACTGGTTCTTCTTGCGCGAGACGCTGACCTGCACGCGCTCGCCCGGCAAGGCGCCCTCGATGAAGACCACCTTGCCGTCGGCGCGATGCGCCACCCCCTGGGCCTCGAGGTCGAGTGACTCGACGTCCAGCCAATCATGTCCACTGCTCATGGGCGCGATTATCGCGGCGGCCATGACGAAGGCCGCCCGCAGGCGGCCTTGACAAGGAAAAGGCCGCCCGCAGGCGGCCTTGACAGAGCGTCGCTGACGCTCAGTCGATCTTGAAGTAGTCGGACGTCACCTTCCAGCGCGCGTCCTGCAGCTGCGACAAGCGGGTCGCGCTGCTGCCCAGGCGCTTGGTCTTGGTGAAGGTCAGCTCCGAGCTGCCGAAGATGTCGGGCGGGATGACCATCGTGTCCATGGCCTTGATGAAGCTGTCCGTCGTCAGGTTGGTGCCCGCCTTCTGCGCGGCGCGGATGAAGCTGTCGACCGCGTTGTAGCCGTAGATCGAGAACACCGTCGGGTCTTCGTTGAACTTGGTCTTGTACTTGTTGGCCCAGAAGCGGATCGGCTGCGAGCTTTCGTCCAGGTAGGGGTTCTGCACCGTCATCGTCGCGTACAGGCCGTCCATCGCCTTGCCGCCCAGCTTGTGGATCAAGTCGGTGTAAGCGGCGCTGCTGCCCAGGAAGGTGGGCGAAAAGCCGGTCTTGCGGCTCTCGGCGATCGCGCCGATGGTCTCGCGGATGATGGTGCCCAGGACGACGAAGTCACAGTCGGAAGCCTTCATGCGCGCCACCTGGCTGGAGAAGTCAGTGGCACCGCGCTTGTACGAGGTCTTCTCGACGATCTCCATGCCCACCGTCTTCAGGCCCGCTTCGGCGCCGCGCAGCACCTCAAGGCCGAACTCGTCGTCCTGGTACATCGCGCAAGCCTGCTTGGCCTTCTTCTCCTGGACCAGCCTGGGCGCGGCGATGCGCATCTGGTCGAAGTAGGTGGCGGCGAACGAGTACTTCAGCTTGTGGAAGGGGTCGTACATCTCGCGCGCGGCGGTGACCGGGAAGAAGTTGATGACGTTCTTCTCGAACTGCACCGGCATCGCGGCCATGTTCTGCGCCGTGCCGATGTGGCCGACCATGGCGAAGATCTTGTCCTGGTTGACGAGCTTTTGCGCCGCCAGCACCGCCTTGCGCGGGTCGTAGGCCGAGTCCTCGACCTGCAGCTTGAGCTTGCGGCCATTGATGCCGCCTTGTTCGTTGGCCTCGTCCACGCGCAGCATCATGCCCAGGCGGACCTGCTTGCCGAAGCCGGCGATCGGGCCCGACAAGTCCTGGATCGAGCCGATCGTGATCTCGGTCTTGCTGACGCCCTGGGGGGCTTGAGCCTGGGCCAGCGGAACCGCCAGCGCCAGTGCGGCCATTGCAGTGAGTTTCATCTTCATGCCGTTCTCCTTGTGTTGGCCGTTCAACGGCCGCTGTACATCGACTCGATCATCGCTGCGTATTTCTGCTGCACGAACCGACGTTTGAGCTTCATCGTCGGCGTCAGTTCCTCGTCTTCAGCGCCGAGCTGGGTCTCGAGCAACCTGAAGGCCTTGATCTGCTCGACGCGGGCGAATTTGGCATTCACCTTGTCGAGCTCGCCCTGGATCAGCGCCTGCACTTCGGGTGCCTTGGTCAGGCTGGCGTAGTTGCTGAACGGTACCTCATGGTCCTGGGCGTACTTCTCGACGTTTTCCTGGTCGATCATGATCAGCGCCGTCAGGTAGGCGCGCTTGTCGCCGATCACCACCGCATCGGTGACGTAAGGCGAGAACTTGAGCTCGTTCTCCAGCTCGCTGGGGGTGATGTTCTTGCCACCGGCGGTGATGATGATGTCCTTCATCCGGTCGGTGATGCGGAAGTAGCCTTCGTCGTCGACCGTGCCGACATCGCCGGTGTGCAGCCAGCCGTCGGCGTCTATGGTCTCGGAGGTCTTCTCGGGCTGGTTCAGGTAGCCCATGAACACGTTGGTGCCGCGGATCAGCAGTTCGCCGGTGGCCGGGTCGATCTTGACCTCGTTGAAGCCGCAGGCCGGCCCGATCGACCCCGGCTTGATGCGCCCGGCCGGCATGCCGGTGGCGGCGCCGCAGTTTTCGGTCTGGCCCCAGACCTCGAGCATCGGCACGCCCAGCGCCAGGTACCAGCGGATCAGGTCGGGCGCGATCGGCGCCGCGCCGGTGACCAGGAAGCGCGCACGGTGGATGCCGATCAGCTTGCGCACGTTGTTCAGCGCCAGCCAGCGCGCCAGCGTGAACTGTACTTTCAAGCCGACCGGCACCGGTTGGTCCGCGAGCACGAGCTCGGCCACCTGCTTGCCCACGCCGATCGCCCAGCCGTACACCAGCTGCTGGAGTCGGCTGGACTCGGACAGCGCGATCATCACCGCCGAATAAAACTTCTCCCAGACCCGCGGCACCGCCGTGAACACGGTCGGCGCGATCTCGCGCACGTTCTCGGGCACGGTGTCGGCGTTCTCGACGAAGT
>JAUYAJ010000068.1 GCA_030693565.1 Rubrivivax sp. | reverse complement strand
ATCATCCCGACGTCGCCTACGTGATGGCCGGCATCGTCGGTGCGGCGGGCCTGTTGCCGAATCTTGCCGCGGCGCGCGCCGGCAAGCGCGTGATGCTGGCGAACAAGGAATCGCTGGTGATGTCCGGCGCACTGTTCATGGATGCCGTGCGCGAGTCGGGCGCCGAACTGCTGCCCATCGACAGCGAACACAACGCGATTTTCCAGTGCATGCCGAGTGCCTTCGGGCGCGGACTGCCGTCAGTGGGCGTGCGCCGGATTCTGCTGACTGCGTCGGGCGGTCCGTTCCGCACGCGCGAACTCTCGGAACTCGGGGCGGTCACACCGGACGAGGCCTGCGCCCATCCGAAGTGGGTGATGGGCCGCAAGATCTCGGTCGACTCGGCGACGATGATGAACAAGGCGCTCGAAGTCATCGAGGCGCACTGGCTGTTCAACCTGGCGCCCGAGCGCATCCAGGTCGTGATCCACCCGCAAAGCATCATCCATTCGATGGTCGTTTGCCGCGACGGCTCGGTGCTGGCGCAACTGGGCACGCCCGACATGCGGGTGCCGATCGCCTTCGGCCTGTCGTTCCCCGAGCGCATCGAATCGGGGGCGCCGCGGCTGGACTTCCTGCAGCAGTCGGCGCTGAGCTTCGAGCCGCCCGATCCGCGGCGCTTTCCAGGCCTGCAACTGGCCTGGGAGGCACTGCGCGCGCCGCCGGGCAGCACGGCAGTGCTCAACGCGGCCAATGAGATCGGCGTCGAGGCTTTCCTGGAAGGGCACATCGCCTTCACCGACATCCACACCGTGAATGCCGCCACCGTCGAGGCGCTGGCGCCGCGGCTCGGTGCGGTGGACTCGATCGACGCCTTGCTCGAACTCGACCGCCGCGCCCGTGAGCATGCGACCGGCGTCGCCCAGGCGCGAGGGCTGCAATGATCACGCTGCTGGCCTTTTTCCTGACGCTGGGCGTGCTCATCGTCATCCACGAGTACGGCCACTACCGGGTGGCGGTGGCCTGCGGCGTCAAGGTGTTGCGTTTTTCGGTCGGCTTCGGCAGCGTGATCTGGCGCTACCAGCGCAGCCCGGAATCGACCGAATTCGTGCTCTGCGCCTTGCCGCTGGGCGGCTACGTGCGCATGCTCGACGAGCGCGAAGGCGCGGTCGCGGCCAGCGAGCGTGAGCGCGCTTTCAACCGCCAGCCGCTGAGCCGGCGCGCCGCCATCGTCGCCGCCGGGCCGCTGGCCAATCTGGCGCTGGCGGTGCTGCTCTATGCCGCGGCGCACTGGATCGGCATCGACGAGCCCAAGGCCGTGCTCGGTCAGCCCGTGGCTGCCAGCGTGGCCCAGGATGCCGGGCTGCGCAGTGGCGACTGGGTGCGCGCGACCTCGCGCGACGGCAGCCAGTGGCGCGACGTTCAGTCGATGACCGACCTGCGCTGGCAGGTGACGCAGGCCGTGCTGGAGGGCCAGGCCTTGCAGCTGCGGGTCAGCGACCGCGACGGCCGCGGCAATCGCACCCTGAGACTGGCGCTGGACCGGCTGGGCGCCGGCGCGGTCGACACCGCGCTCATGCAACGTGTCGGCCTGGGGCCGCCATTCAGCGCGCCGGTGCTGGGCGAGGCCAAGGCGGGCGGGCCCGCCGCGGCCGCCGGGTTGCAGTCCGGTGATCTGGTGCTCAGCGTCGACGGCGCGGCCATCGAAGACGCCCAGACATTGCGTGAGCGCATCCGCCGCGCGCCGGGCACCGAGCAGCGCTGGCGCGTCGAACGCGGCGGGCGCGTGCTCGAGCTCGCGGTGCTGCCGCGCGCGGTTGTGGATGGCGACAAGACGATCGGCCGCATCGACGCTTTTGTTGGTCGCCCGGCCGAGATGGTGACGGTGCGCCATGGCCCGATCGACGGCTTGCTGCAAGGCGTGGAGCGCACCTGGGAGGTCTCGGCGCTGACCCTGCGCATGCTCGGGCGCATGCTGATCGGCGAGGCCTCGCTGAAGAACCTCAGCGGGCCGCTGACCATCGCCGACTACGCCGGCCAGTCGGTCCAGCTCGGCCTGACCTACTATCTGGGCTTTCTGGCGCTGGTCAGCGTCAGTCTCGGGGTTCTCAACCTGTTGCCGCTGCCGATGCTCGATGGCGGTCACCTCATGTATTACATTTTCGAAGCCGTCACAGGGCGTCCGGTCTCCGACCTCTGGTTGGGCCGATTGCAGCGGGTGGGAGTTACCCTGCTGCTGGCCTTGATGGTGATTGCCCTTCACAACGACGTGGCCCGCCTGCTGGGCCTGCAATGAATCCCATGCTGCCTGCTTTCCCGTTCGTTCCGCTGCGCCCTCTGGCGGCGTTTGTCGTCGCCGCCGCTGCTTGCCTGCCGTCGGCCCATGCGGTGACGCCGTTCGTGCTGAAGGACATCCGCATCGAGGGGCTGCAACGCACCGACCCCGGCACGGTGTTCGGCGCGCTGCCATTTCGCATCGGCGACACCTACACCGACGACAAAGGCGCGGCCGCGCTGCGCGCACTGTTCGCCACCGGCCTGTTCAAGGACGTTCGCCTCGAGCTCGAAGGCGAAGTCGCCATCGTCATCGTCGACGAGCGCTCGATCATCGCCAACATCAGTTTTGTCGGCTTGAAGGAGTTCGACAAGGACCCGCTGATCAAGTCGCTGAAAGACGCCGGCATCGCCGACGGCCTGCCCTTCGACCGCGCGCTGATCGACCGCGCCGAGCAGGAAATCAAGCGCCAGTACCTGTCGCGCAGCCTTTATGGCGCCGAAGTGGTGACGACGATCACGCCGATCGAGCGCAACCGCGTCAACGTCACCTTCACGATGAACGAAGGCGACGTTGCCCGCATCCGCGAGATCCGCGTCGTCGGCGCCAGCGTCTTCACCGAGTCGACGCTGCTGGGCCTGCTCGAGCTCACGCCCAGCGGCTGGCTGACCTGGTACACCAAGACCGACCGCTATTCGCGCACCAAGCTCAACGCCGACCTGGAAACGCTGCGTGCCTACTACGTCAACCGTGGCTACCTGGAATTCGCCGTCGAGTCGACCCAGGTCACGATCTCGCCCGACAAGCAAGACATCGCGATCACGGTCTCGATCCGTGAAGGCCAGCCCTACACCGTCACTGCCGTGCGCCTGGAAGGCGACTTCCTGGGCATGGAGGACAAGTTCCGCGCTCTCGTCGGCCTCAAGCCCGGCGAGCCCTACCGCGGTGACGCCGTGGCGGCCACTGTGCGCCGCTTCACCGAGCTCTACGGCCTGTACGGTTATGCCTTCGCCCGTGTCGAGCCGCGGCCCGAGGTCGACCGTGCCAATGGCCAGGTCGTGGTGGTGCTCAGCGCCGAGCCACAGCGCCGCGTCTACGTGCGCCGCATCGAAGTCGCCGGCAACAGCCGCACCCGCGACGAAGTGATCCGGCGCGAACTGCGCCAGCTTGAGTCGTCTTGGTACGACGGCGGCCGCATCAAGCTGTCGCGCGACCGCGTCGACCGCCTGGGCTACTTCTCCGAGGTCGGCGTCGAGACCGAGGAAGTGGCGGGAACGAGCGACCAGGTCGACCTCGTCGTCAACGTCACCGAGAAGTCGACCGGCAACCTGCTCTTGGGCGCCGGCTACTCGAACGCCGAGCGGCTGACGCTGACGGCGTCGATCAAGCAGGAGAACGTGTTCGGCTCGGGCAACTACCTGGGCATCGAACTCAACACCAGCAAGTCGGCGCGCACGCTGGTGGTCAGCGCTGTCGATCCCTACTTCACCTCCGACGGCATCTCGCGCGCAGTCGACGTCTACTACCGCACCAGCCGGCCGCTGAACAGCCTTGGCGACAGCTACGACCTGGCCACGCCGGGCGCGTCGATCCGATTCGGCGTGCCGTTCTCGGAGTACGACACGGTGTTCTTCGGCATCGGCGTCGAGCGCACCCAGATCGGTGCTTCGACCGGCATTCCGTTGAGCTACCTGAACTACCGCGTGCTCTACGGCGCCACCAGCCACTCGATGCCGTTGACGCTGGGCTGGGCGCGTGACCGCCGCGACAGTGCCCTGGTGCCGACCACCGGTCGCTACCAGCGCGTCAACCTCGAGTGGAGCGCCGCCGGCGAGGTGCGCTACACGCGCACCAACGTCCAACACCAGGAGTACTGGAAGCTGCCCTACCGCATGTCGCTGGGCGTCAACGCCGAGATCGGCTACGGCAAGGGCCTGGGCGGCAAGCCCTTTCCGGTGTTCAAGAACTTCTATGGCGGTGGCCTGGGCACGGTGCGCGGCTTCGAGCAGGGTTCGCTGGGCGTGGTCGATCCCACCGGGGCCTACATCGGCGGCTCCAAGCGCCTGAACATCAACTCCGAGCTCTACCTGCCGGTGCCGGGCTCGGGCAACGACAAGACCTTGCGCCTGTTCGGTTTCTTCGACGTCGGCAACGTCTGGCGTGACGGCGAGAAGGTCGACGCCGACACCTTGCGCGCATCGTCAGGCCTGGGGCTGAGCTGGATCTCGCCGGTCGGCCCGCTCAAGCTGAGTTGGGCGGTGCCGGTGAAGGTGCAGCGCAACGATAGAATCCAAAGATTCCAATTCCAGATCGGGACCGCGTTTTGATGAAGACCTCGTTGATCAAGTCACTGGCCATGGGCCTGGCCTTGCTGAGCATGGCGGCCACCGCCGGTGCGCAGGAACTCAAGATCGGCTACGTGAACAGCGAACGTGTCCTGCGCGAGGCCAACCCGGCGAAAGCCGCGCAGACCAAGCTGGAAGCCGAATTCGGCAAGCGCGAGCGGGAACTCACCGATCAAGCCACCAAGCTCAAGGCCTCGGCCGACAAGCTCGACAAAGACGCGCCCACGCTGTCCGAGGCCGAGCGCACGCGCCGCCAGCGTGAACTCGTCGAAGTCGACCGCGACCTGCAGCGCAAGCGCCGTGAGTTCCAGGAAGACCTCAACCAGCGCCGCAACGAGGAGTTGTCGAGCGTCGTCGAGCGCGCCAACAAGGTGATCAAGCAGATCTTCGACCAGGAGAAGTACGACGTCATCCTGCAGGAAGTCGTCTTTGCCGGGCCGCGCGTGGACATCACCGACAAGGTCATCAAGGCGCTGAACGGGCCGGCGGCCGCAGGCCGCTGATCGCGCTCGGCAGCGCGGGGCGAGCGATGCCAGTGCGCCTGGGCGAGCTCGCCGCGCTGC
>JAUYAJ010000694.1 GCA_030693565.1 Rubrivivax sp. | reverse complement strand
GCAGTACACGGCCACGGCCTCGGTGGTGGTCGACTTCAAACCCGACCCCGTCACCGCCGTCATGTACGGTGGCGGCGCCTCGCCGGCCTTCATGGCCACCCAGGTCGACGTCATCACCAGCGAACGCGTGGCCAAGCGCGTGGTGCGCAACCTGCGCCTGAACGAAAACCCCCAGGTGCGCCAGCAGTGGCTGGAAGAAACCGAAGGCAAAGGCAGCATCGAAACCTGGCTCGCCGAGCTGTTCCAGAAGAACCTGGACGTGCGCCCGTCGCGCGAGTCCAGCGTCATCGCCGTGTCCTACAAGGCGCCCAACCCGCAGTTCGCTGCCGGCCTGGCCAACGCCTTCGTCCAGGCCTACCTGGAAACCACGCTGGAACTGCGTGTCGACCCGGCCAAGCAGTACACCGCCTTCTTCGACGCCCGCTCCAAAGACGCCCGTGAAAGCCTGGAGCGCGCCCAGTCGGCGCTGTCGGCCTTCCAGAAGGAAAAAGGCATCATCGCCAACGACGAACGGCTCGACGTCGAAAACGCGCGCCTGAACGAGCTTTCGTCGCAGGTCGTGGTGCTGCAGGCGCTGGCCTCGGAAACCGCCAGCCGCCAGCTGCAAGCGCGCGGCGCTTCGGCCGACAAGATGCAGGAAGTGCTGGGCAACCCGCTCATCTCGGGGCTCAAGGCCGACCTCTCGCGCTCTGAAGCCAAGCTGCAGGAAGTCAGCGCGCGCCTGGGCGACAACCACCCGCAGGTGCTCGAAGCCAAGGCCAACATCGCTTCGCTGCGCAGCAAGGTCGACGCCGAGACCGCCCGCGTCACCGGCGGCGTGGGTGTCAGCGACACCATCACCCGCCAGCGCGAAGCCGACGTGCGCCGCTCGCTCGAAGCCCAGCGCGCCAAGGTGCTGCGCCTCAAAGCCGTGCGCGACGAAGGCATCGTGCTCATGCGCGACGTTGAAATCGCCCAGCGCGCCTTCGAAACCGTGGTCGCGCGCTTCAACCAGACCTCGCTGGAAAGCCAGAACACGCAGAGCAACATCAACGTGCTGACCACCGCCTCGGTGCCGCTGGAGCATTCCTCGCCCAAGCTGCTGCTGAACACCGCGCTGGCCATCTTCCTGGGCCTGCTGCTGGCCGTGGGCACGGCGCTGCTGCTCGAACTGATGGACCGCCGCGTGCGCAGCGCCGACGACATCCTGGCCATGCTCGAACTGCCGGTGCTGGGCGTCATGCCCAAGCCCGGCGCCAAAGGCATGCTGGGTGGCAAGCAGGTTTCTCCGATGCAGCAACGGCTGATGGCGCCGCTGCCGCCGGCTACCAAGGGGGCATGATGGCCAAGTTCCGCGATTCCGTCGTCCCTGAGGTCGAACTCAGCACCATCGAAGCCAGCGCCGCCGCCGCGCAGCGGCCGCAGGCCGCATCGGCAGCGCCCGCCGCCCCGCTGATGGACCGCTCCATCGGCGACATCATTGCCGAGCTGCGCAACCTCAGCGCCGACCAGGTCGAGCGTGTGCTCAAGCACCAGCGCGAAACCGGCCTGCGCTTCGGCGAAGCCGCTGTTGCCCTGGGCCTGGCCAGCAAGGACGACGTGCTGTTTGCGCTGTCCCAGCAGTTCCACTACCCCTACGCGCCCGAAGAGCAGCGCAAGCTCAGCGCCGACCTGGTGTCGCTGAACGAGCCCTTCTCGCCGCGCGCCGAAAGCTTCCGCGCCCTGCGCAGCCAGCTCATGATGCGGCTGTTCGCCGACGGCCAGCCGCGCCACGCCGTGGCCGTCATCAGCACCGAACAAGGCGACGGCAAGACCTATTGCGCCGCCAACCTGGCGGTGGCGCTGGCCCAGCTGGGCGGGCGCACGCTGCTGGTGGACGCCGACATGCGCGGCCCGCGCGTGCATGAACTGTTCAAGCTGGACAACCGTTCCGGCCTTTCCAGCATCCTTTCAGGCCGCGCCGACAAACAAGTCATCCAGCAAGTGGCCGGCGTGCCCAGCCTGTTCGTGCTGCCCGTGGGCACCACGCCGCCGAACCCGCTGGAGCTGGTCGAACGCCCGGCCTTCGGCCTGCTGATGCGCGAGCTGGCGGCCAAGTTCGACCACGTCGTGGTGGACACCCCGGCCGCTGTCTACGGCGCCGACGCCAGCGTCATCGCGTCGCGCTGCGGCGCCGCGCTCATCGTCGCCCGCAAGCACACCAGCCGCGTGGCCATGCTGCAAGAGCTGGTGGGCAGCTTCGCCGGCAGCCCGGCCAAGCTGGCCGGGGTCATCGTCAACGAGTTCTGAGCATGGCGCAGACGGTGCCGCAGTGCGCTTGCCTGAGCTGATGGGACGGCATTCATGCGCCTGAGCGACGCCCAGACTGCAGTGATCCTGAACAGCGTACGCCAGCAGTTTGGCGACGACGCCCAGGTTCTCGTGTTCGGTTCCAGGCTGGACGACTCCGCCCATGGTGGCGACCTCGACCTGCTGGTGGAAAGCGCCGCACCGCCAACCTTGCGCCAACGCGCCTTGGCCAGCTTGGCGATCGAGCAGACGCTCAACCTGCCGGTGGACATCGTCACCCGCCAGCGCGGCACCCAGGGCAGCGCCTTCGCTCGCATCGCGCGCGCCAAAGCCCAGGCGCTGGAGATGCCCGCGTGAACAGCGACCTGCTGCTCGCCGAACGCCAGCACCTGGCCAACCTTCTGGAGGCGGTGCAGCGCTGCGTGTACTTCCTGCATGCCAGCTCGTCGAAACCACAGTGGCCGCTGGACGGGCCCGGGCTCAAACAGCGCCAGAAGGACGAAGCACTGTTCGAGGCTTTGGCCGCATTCAACGAGCGGTTTTCCAAACTGCAAGACACGCTGGGCGCCGCCATGCGCCACAGCGCCCTGTTGATGAGCGAGACCACCGCGCCGTTCCTGCGAGTGCTGGCCTTGTTCGTGAAACTACAGGTCATCGATTCGATCGAAAGCTGGCAGCTGTGCCGTACCGCCCGCAACCTGGCTGCGCACGACTACGAAACCGACTACGCGTTGATCGCCGAGCACTTCAACGACCTCCATGCGCTGCAGCCTGTGCTCGTCAATGCGGCGGCGCGCCTGCTCGGGCTGTGTTCACAGAGCCTGGGCGTGATGCCGGCAACGGATGACTTCAGTGCCGAGTTCCAGCGCGCCTGCAGCGCCACCGCAGGCTGATGTCATGGCCGATTCAATGAACAACATGACCCAGGACGGCAACCCGGCCAAGCGGGCCGGGGTCATCGTCAACAGGTTCCGGGCATGACTCAAACAGTGCCGCATCCCCTGAAACCAGCGCCCGCACCGCGGCTGCCGCTGCTGCCGGCCGGTTTCGACTGGCCGGTGTTTGGCATGCTGCTGGCCGGCTTTGCGCTGCTCTACGTGCCCACCTGGGCCGAACTGGCGCGCACCATCTGGGCCACCGACGAACAAGGCCACGGCCCCATCATCCTGGCTGTGAGCGCCTGGCTGCTGTACGGCCGCCGGCATGACATTGCCGCCGCCGCCCAGCGCCCGCTGCCCTGGCTGGGCTGGCCGGTGTTCGTGTTCGCGATGCTGCTGTTCGCCTTCGGCAGCAGCCAGGACATCATCATGTTCCAGACCAGCAGCCAGATCCTGGTGCTGGCCAGCCTGCTGCTCATCTTCCGCGGCGGCGCGGCGCTGAAAGCGGCCTTCTTCCCGCTGTTCTTCCTGATCTTCATGATTCCGCTGCCCGAAGCCCTGGTGGCGGCGGTCACTTCGCCCCTGAAAAGCGCCGTCTCGGCCGTGGCCAGCAGCCTGCTCTACAACCTGGGCTACCCGGTGGGCCGCGCCGGCGTCATCATGACGGTGGGCCCCTACCAGCTGCTGGTGGCCGACGCCTGCGCCGGCCTGAACAGCATGTTCACGCTCGAAGCGCTGGGCCTGCTGTACATGAACCTCATGGGCTACACCAGCCTGCGCCGCAACGTCGCGCTGGCGGTGCTGCTGATTCCCATTGCGTTTGCCGCCAACATCGTGCGCGTGATGATTCTGGTGCTGGTCACCTACCACTTCGGCGACGAAGCCGGCCAGGGTTTCATTCACAGCTTCGCCGGCATGGTGCTGTTCATGGTGGGGCTGGCGCTGATGCTGGTCACCGACAAAGTGCTGGGCACTTTTCTGCCGGGTGTGAAGGAGGCCAAGTGAGATCGCAGCGTGCCCAAGCCCTGGCCGTCGGGCAAGCGTTGCACCGGCCGATGGACATCGCTGCAAGCCGGCGCGATGCCAGGCGCAGCGCGTTGGCGGGCACGCCGCGCAGCCGGGGCCCGACCCTTGGTGACGTCAGCGGCAACATCCGTGCCCTGTTTGCAGCGTTGAAGCTCAAGAACCTTTTGGAATCCGGGGTGTGAAGTGGAAGCCATTCGCGAAACACACGACGTACTGGGTGGCTCCATCACCATTCACCTGCCGGCGGGCTTTGCCGCCCGCCGCGTAGAAGTCATCGTGTTGCCCGCGCCCGACGAAAGTGCCGTCGCCCATCCGCGCCGGCACCGGCCGGCCCCAGGGCTGGCCGGCACCGTCATTCGTGACGACCTGATCGAACCAGCCGTCAGCCCGGACGACTGGGGCGCGCTCAAGTGATCTTGCTCGACACGCATGTCTGGGTGCGTTGGCTGGCGCCCGAGTCCAGGCCACTGGCGGGCACGGTGCTGGCGGTTCGCGTCACCGGCCATAGCAGGCGCGCGCCATGACCACGCTTCGCATACGCGCCGCTATCGCCCTGGTTCTGATGGCACTGGCCTTTGCCGGCGCCCACGCCTGGCGGCCGACCCAGCACATGGCTGACATGCGGCAGAAGGTCGACCTGGAGACGATGTTCCCCAAGGCCTTTGGCGACTGGACGGTGGACGACCGCATGCCAGTGCAACTGATCTCGCCCGACCAGGCCGCGGTGCTGAACAAGATCTACAACCAGACCCTGAGCCGCACCTACGTGAACCGCGCGGGCGAACGGATCATGCTGTCGGTGGCTTATGGCGGCGACCAGTCCGACGGCACGCGCGCGCATCGGCCCGAAGTTTGCTATCCGGCGCAGGGGTTTCAGATCGTTTCCAGCCAGGCAACGCGGATCCCACTGGGTCAGGGCACCTTGCCTGTGCGTCAACTGCTGGCCCGGCAGGGCGGCCGGATCGAGCCCATCACCTACTGGGTCATGGTCGGTGACCGCGTCGCACTCAGCGGCACCCAACAAAAGCTGGCACAACTGAGCTTCAGCGTGCGCGGCATCATCCCCGACGGTCTGTTGATCCGGGTGTCTAGCATCGACGCCAATGCGGCCAAGGCTTATGGCGACCAAGCCGTTTTCGTTGACGGGTTGGCGCGGGCATTGAGGCCCGCGGATCGTTCTCTCGTTGTCGGGACCGGCGGATGATTTCGACACCTCGCCCGGCTCTCATGGGGGCATCAAAGAGCGGGATGTCCGTCTTGGCGGGCGTCGGCGTGGCCTTGGGTGTGCTGGTCGCCAGTGGCATGGCCGCCCTGGCGGCCATATCGAACAGCCCGATCGCTGTGGGCTTGGTGGCCGGCTTGCTGATGGGTGCGCTGCTGCTGAGCGTGCCACGGGTTGCCTTGTGGGCCTGCGTGATCGGCGCGCTGCTGGTTTCGGGTTTCATCTCCTTGTTCTTCCCGTTCCTGAACAAGGCGACCTGGCTGTTCTCGATGCTGGGGTTCTTCCTGGCAGTCGCCGCGCTGATTCAGTTGATCGCCAGCCCCAAGTTGCGCGCCGACACGCCGGGTTTCTTGTGGGTGGGGCTGATCTTCATCGTCTTCGCCTTGGCCACCGCGCCTCTCGCGGGCAGTTCGGCACTGGAACTTCTGGCAGGCGCCAAGCGCTACCTGCAGTTCTGGGGCTTGATGTTCGCGGGTGCCTGGCTGCTCAAGAGCATCGTCGACTACGAGCGCATCGTGCGATTCCTGATGGTGCTGGCCTTGCTGCAGTTGCCGCTGGCGCTGTATCAACGCATTGCGCTGGTTCCGCTGCGCGAAGGCTTGGGCCGTGGCGTGGTCCCCATCGATGTCGTGTCGGGCACCTTCGAGGCGTCCTTGCTCGCCGGTGGCAACAGCTCAGCGATGGTGCTGTTCCTGACGATTGCGCTCGCCTTTGTCCTGAGCGCCTGGCGCGAACAACAGCTCAGCGGCTTCAAGTGCGCGCTGCTGTCGGCTCTGCTGGTGCTGCCGATGGGCCTGGGCGAGACCAAGGTGGTGGTCGTCCTGCTGCCTTTGATGCTTCTGGTCGTTTTCGGTCGCTATGTGCGCCGGGCACCGATGGCATCGCTGCTCATCCTGTTGACAGGACTGGCCTGCACCGCCTTGCTGTTCTGGCTCTACGGCAGTTACTTTGGCAAGACCGGGTTGACCCTTGCCCAGCGCCTGCAGGCCACCATCGAGTACAACTTCGGCGACGTCGGCTATTACGGAAGCTTCAGTCTCAACCGCACGACGGCCCTGAAGTACTGGTGGGCCAACCACGGCGCGGCAAACCCGCTCGAACTTTTCTTCGGCCATGGCCTGGGCACTTCCTACGCCGCGCCGACTTCGCTTGTTCAGGGCCATGTGGCACGTCAGCACGGCTTCATTGCCATCGGGTTCACCGCGGCATCCAGCATCCTGTGGGATTTGGGGTTGATTGGCCTGGTATTGCTGCTGGTCATGCTCGCGATGGCCTGGCGCACCGCAGGCCGCCTGCTGGCATCGGCTCCCTCGGGGTGGGCACGCTCCGCCATCGTGGCCGCTCGCGTCAGCGTGCTGCTGTTTGCCGTGATGTTGTTCTACACCGACAGTGTGCTCAATGCGCTGAGCGTTCAGGCCTTGTTGATGATCTGTCTGGGCGGCGTCGCAGCGGCAGCGCGCCATTGGCCAACGCCGGATCGCCCTGCGGCGCGGTTGGTTCCGGCGAGGCTGCGGACACCCGCCTAGTGAGTGGCTGGCGCGAGGTGCGTGACCCGTTGATGTTTGTGGCACGGTCGATCGTCGCCGAACTGTCCGCACCCGCCGCCAGATGCGCGCGTGCCTAAAAGATGACGGACGGCGGCCATTACTCGGTGCGCAAGATTCGCAGCAGTGCAGGCTACTTCCTGTTCGGAAAAGTGGCCAGCGCGCTGCTCACGATGCTGGCGTTCGGCATCACGGCGCGGCTGCTGGGCTGGGCCGAGTACGGCGCCTACGCGGCCTTGCTGGCCGCCACCGAGCTGCTGATGGGGCTTTGCACGCTGGGGCTGGACTGGACGACCGGGCGCTATCTGCCCGAGTACCGCAGCCGTGCAAGCCGTGCGCAGGTAAGTGCTTTCCTGGCAGCTTCGTTCGCTTTCCAGGCCGGCTGCATGGTGGTGGCGGCGGCCATCGCATTGCTGCTTGCCGACCGACTGGCGCTCCTGTTGGCCACTCCCCAGGTCGCGGCCGTGATGCTCTTCGCACTGGTCCTGGTGCTGGAAGGCAGCGCGCGGATCGTGCGCGACCAGTTCCTTGCGCTGCTGGTGGCGCAGGGTGCTGCACAGTTGGCCACGCTCTGTCGGTCGCTGACGCTGGTGGCCCTGCTGGGTGCGATGCTGGTCTGGCCGCCGGCGTCGGCCGGTCATCTTCTGGTCTGGGTGGTGGGCGCTGAAGTGGTGGCAGCGGGCGTGTCGCTGCTTGTGGGTGTGGTGGCGCTGGCGCTCATCGTGCGTGGGCATCAACCCGATGTGATGACGGCGGCAACCCCAGCATGGGTGCCGCCGCGGCTGGCGGCGATGGCGGCGCTGGCGCGCAACGCCTTCGCCAGCACGCTGCTCGTGCTTTGCGCTGGCGGGCCGATGCTCACCCTGGTGATTGGCAGCCTGGCGGGCCCGCAGGCGGCCGGCGCCTTCGGCTTTGCGCGCGGCCTGGTCGACCAGGTCAGGCGCTTTCTGCCGATCGAGCTTTTCCTGTCTCTGATCCGGGCTGGCGTCGTGGCGCGCTATGTTGCGTCGCGTGATTTCGCCGCCCTCAACTTTCAGATGGCGCTTGTGTTCGCTGTCAGCGTCGCAGCGGCGATGCCGGTGATCGCGATGTTTGCCGGACATGGTGGGTCCGTCGCGGCAGCAATCGGTGGCGATGGATTTCGCAGCGTGGGGCCGGTGCTGGCGCTGTGGTCTGCGAGCCTGCTGCTGTTCCCGCACCGACGCACGGTGGAACTCGTCGCCTACACGACCGAGCGGTCGTCTGCCTGCATTACCGGTGGCCTGGCGCTGGCGCTCGCGCCGGCACTTGTCGCCGCCTTGCTGGCGGCTGGCGTCGCGCTGCCATGGGCCTTGGTGGGTGCGTTGGTGGCTGACGTCGGGTTCTCGGTGGTAGTCGCGCTGCGACTTCGGAGCAGCGGCTTGCCTTATCGCTGGTCGGGGACGACGTTGGCCCGCCTGATGATCTATCAATGCGTGGCCGTGGCGGCGATCTGGCTGCTGCCGACGGCATCTGCGGCCTGGCTCGATCTGTCAGCCGCTGGTTTGCTGGCGTTGCTTCTGACCTGGGGCTTCGCCGCCTGGCACAAGCCATTCTCGACGGCGGAGCGCGCTGCCATCAACGGCGTCCTGCCGCGCCCCTGGTTTCCATTTTGATCGGCACGCTCGTGACAAACACGCCCCCCCCATCACTGCGGCTGCTCTACCTGACGCGGGAGCGCCACCCGACCCAGCGCCCGGACCTGCAGGTGCTGTTCGGACGCGAACTGCCCCGGCAGGGCGTGGCGACCGATCTGGTGGCGGTCGGCGACCCCGGAGCGGCCTGGACCGCGGGCACCCTCCATGTTGCTGCTGCGTCCGGCCGCTGGGGCCGTGTCTGGGCCGAACTGGTGCTGTTGCGCGGGCTGGCGCGGTGGGCACGCGGCCCGGTCGACGCCGTTCAGGCGCGCGACCGTTTCTTCGGCGCCTGGGTGGCGCTGCGCGCCGCACGCCGGGCCGGCAAGCCCTTCTTTTACTGGATGTCGCTGCCGTTCCCGGATGCCTGGCTGGCGATGGCAAAGGCGCCCGATCCGACGCGGCGCGGCGTGCGCGCCATGCTCAAGCGCCTGCGCTGGGGGCTGCGCGGCGCGCTGGCGCACTGGATCCTGTACCGCCACGTGCTGCCGCACGCCGACCATGTGTTCGCGCAGAGCGAGGCGCTGGCCGAGGCCCTGGTTGCGCGCGGTCTGCGGCGCGAACGCATCACGCCGGTGCCGATGGGCATCGACGCCGACGACATGGCTGCGGTACCGGCACTGTCCGGCGATGCGCGGCTGAGCGGGCGCCGCTACGCCGTCTACCTGGGCGCCCTCGAACGTGCGCGCCAGCCCGACCTGCTGGTGCGGGCATTCGAGTTGCTGCGCGAAACTGAACCTGACCTGCTGCTGGTGCTGGCCGGCGATTCGCAGGATGCAGCGGACCGCGACTGGCTGCGCCAGTACATCGCCGACCGCCGGCTGTCCGGACAAGTCATCATCACCGGGTGGTTGCCACCCCAGGAGGCGCGTGCGTATGTGCGTGGTGCGGACGTTGCAATCGCCACCTACCCTCGTAGCCCAGTGAATGACTTGGCTTCACCAACGAAGATGGGAGAGTACTTGGCACTCGCGATCCCAGTAGTGGCCAATGACCAGCCTGACCAGGCCTATCTGCTCGAACAAGTGGGAGGGGGCGTTTGCGTTCCGCTGACGGCTGTAGGTGTGGCGGAAGGGATTCGCACAGTACTGGCTGACCACGGACGCTATGTTGCGGAGGCGATCGAAGCCAGTGTCCGAATAGTGGCATTGCGCGGCTACGGCTCAATCGCACGGCAACTGGCGAGCTGCTATGTGGAAGCGGGCAGGTCGGCTCGCACTGGCATGCATCTGCCAGTAGGTCCCGTTTAGGACACCCGTAGCATGTTTGCGCTTCGTATCCACCGGGCTGCCCACTGGCTGCATTGCCGCAGCGTGCCGCTACTGCCCTGGCTCCTCAAGTCCCTGAACCGAATCGTCTTCGCTACTGTGCTGCCGCCGAGCGCGCGCATCGGCGCCGGCGTGATCCTGAGCTACGAAGGGCTTGGAACGGTGATCCATCGCCGTGCGGTGATAGAAGATGAGGTCGTCATAGGTGCAGGTGTCACCATCGGCGGCCGGTCCGGCCACGTGGCCGTCCCACACATCTGCCGCGGCGCCATGATCGGCGCTGGCGCCAAGGTGCTAGGACCGGTGCGGATCGGTGAGTACGCTTCAATCGGTGCTAATGCCGTCGTCCTGGAGGATGTGCCGGACCATGCCGTCGCAGTGGGCGTGCCGGCGCGTGTGGTTCGCATCAATCTCCCCGGCGAGCGACCCGACTACAGGGAGTTCAGGTGACTGCGCCTGCGGCAAAGCAACTGCTGATGATCGGCGCCGCGCTGGAGCTTCCGGGCGGCGTCAACGCCGTCGTCAAGCTTTACGAGGAACAAGGTCTGCTGGCGCGCTGGCGCGTGCGCTACCTGGTGAGCTACCGCGGCAAGGCCTTGCCAGTCCAACTGCAGACCATGGCGACGGCGCTGGTGGTGCTGGCCGGCTTGCTGG
Source organism: Rubrivivax sp. (assembly GCA_030693565.1). Taxonomy (GTDB): domain Bacteria; phylum Pseudomonadota; class Gammaproteobacteria; order Burkholderiales; family Burkholderiaceae_C; genus Rubrivivax. Next base: position 10,540 of record JAUYAJ010000694.1, on the reverse strand, counting down.
TGACGCGACAGGTCGCGCTGGTTCATGTGCACAGCGCGTCGCGCGGCAGCTTCTGGCGCAAGTCGCTGTTCTGCGGCCTGGCCTGGCTCTTCCGAACACCGTACGTCTTCCACCTGCACAGTGGCGAGTTTCCGGTCTTCTATCGTGACGAGTGCGGTGCGCTGGCGCAGCGCTGGGTGCGCTGGGTGCTTCGCCATGCCGTGCGCGTCGGAGTGCTGACGCCGACCTGGCAGCCGCTAGTGGGAGCCATCGAGCCGCGCGCGGTGGTGCATGTGGTGCCCAATCCGGTGGCGCTGCCATTGCGCTGCCGGCCGCAGGCCGCCCAAGTGCAGCGCATCCTGTTCCTGGGCCGGCTGCGCGAGAAAAAGGGCGTCTTTGACTTGCTGGAGGCGATGCCGGCCGTGCTGGCGGCCTACCCGGCAATCCGCTTGTGCCTGGCGGGCGACGGCGAACTGGAAGCTGTGCGCCAGCGCGCGGCACTGCTGGGTGTCGGCCACGCGGTCGAGCTGCCGGGATGGATCGACGGCGAGCGTAAGCGCGCCGAGTTGGACGCTGCGGACATCCTGGTGCTGCCGTCGCACTTCGAAGGCCTGCCGGTCTGCGTGCTTGAGGCGATGGCCGCGGGCGTGCCGGTGGTGGCGACGCCGGTGGGCGGCGTGGGCTTCGCGCTGGACGAGGGCCGCTGCGGCGTGCTGACGCCGGTCGCGGCGCCGGCGGAGCTGGCGGGCGCGATGGTCGCGCTGCTGGGCGACGCGGAACGGCGCCGCGACATCGCGGCCGCTGCCCGATTGCGCGCCGAACGCCTGTTCTCCAGCCAGAGCGTGGCGCTGGAGGTCGAGCGTTTGTGGAGCGACTGCCTCGCCAACCCCCGCGGCGGTGGCCGGCGTGAACTGGAGCAATCCTGATGTGTAGACGCACGCGTGTCATGGTGGTGGCGTCGGGCGGTGGCCACTGGTCGCAGATGCTTCGGCTGCGGCCGGCGTTCGATGGCCTGGACGTCTTTTACGTCGGTGTGAAGTCGATGTACCGTAGCGACGTGGCGCCGGCGGACTTCTACGCCGTGCGCGATGTCAGCCGGCTGCACAAGTGGGCGCTGTTCGCCACCGTGGCGCGACTGCTGTGGATCGTGCTGCGGGAGCGGCCGGCGGTCGTCATCACGACAGGATCGGCGCCGGGCTTGCTGGCGCTGCGGCTGGGCAAGCTGTTCGGCGCACGGTGCGCTTGGATCGACAGCATCGCCAACGTCGACCAAGTGTCGCTCTCTGGTCGTCAGGCCGGCAAGGTGGCTGATCTATGGCTCACGCAGTGGGAGCACCTGAGCCGGCCCAACGGCCCCCGGTATGAGGGCAGCGTGTTGTGAAGGTCTTTGTGACCGTGGGCAGCATGTTGCCGTTCGAGCGCCTAGTGCGCGCCGCTGACCATTGGGCTGCGAGCCATCCCGAGGTGAAGGTCATCGCACAGACAGGTGGCGGCACGTTCAGCCCCCGTGCGATGGCGCATCAGGCGATGTACACACCCGAGGAATACCGACGGCACTGTGCGGAAGCGGACCTGATCGTCTCGCACCTGGGCATGGGCACCGTGATCACGGCGGCCGAGGTGGGGCGACCGTTGGTGGCGCTGCCGCGCCGGCGAGAGTTGGCCGAAGTGACCAGCGACCACCAGACAGCGACTGCGGCATGGTTGCGGATGCGGCCGGGCGTGACGGTGATCGAAGATGAGGATCAACTCGCCCACGCCATCGAGGCGGCAGCGCATGGCGCCGGTCCAGCGGGTTTTGGCCAGGAGCAGTGCGACCGCTTGATCGCCTGCGTCCGCGCGTTCGCACATGACGCGATTCAACAGCGTTGAAACCAATATGAAAGCGAGGGTGGCGTGATTCGAGTCGGTATGGTGGGTCTGGGGAAGATGGGCCTTTCTCACGTGGCGATCGTCCGGGCGCACCCGGAGGTGACACTGGTCGCAGCCTGCGACACGGTGGCTTATCTGACGGACGTGCTGGAGAAGCACACCGGGCTCAAGTGCTATGGAGATCTGGACCAGATGCTGGCGACCGAAGAGTTGGACGCAGTGGTCATTTCCACCCCGTCCAAGCTGCACGCTGCCATGGTGAAGAAGGCGCTTGACCGGGGCTTGCATGTGTTCTGCGAAAAGCCGTTCGTGCTCGACGTGGTCGACGGCGAGCGACTGGTTGAGCTGGCCGAGGCCAAAGGCCTGGCCACGCAGGTCGGCTATCACTTTCGATTCGTTGGCGCGTTCCAGGAGGCTGCGCGGATCGTGAACTCTGGCGCGCTGGGCGAAGTCCACCATGTGCGTGCCGAAGCCTATGGCCCCGTAGTGCTGCGGTCCAAGGGGGGAACCTGGCGATCGGCCAAGAGCGAGGGCGGCGGTGCGCTGTATGACTACGCCTGCCACGCCGTCGATCTGGTCAATTTCGTCGCCGGGCCGCCCATGGCGGTGAGTGGCGTCGTTCGGCACGCCGTCTTCTCCCGCGATGTCGAGGATGAGGTTTACTGCTCTCTGCACTACCCCGGCGGCGCCAGTGGGCAGCTTTGCGTCAACTGGAGCGACGAGAGCTTCCGCAAGATGAGCACGAAGATTTCTGTCTGGGGCACCAAGGGCCGCATCACTGCGGACCGGCAGGAATGCCAGGTCTACTTGCGCGAACCGCACGCAGCGCTGCCAGGCACGGCGGCGGGCTGGACGGTGCGGTACACGACGGAGTTGTCGAAGGAGGTGTGGTTCTACCTTCGCGGCGAGGAGTACTCGGCCCAGATCGACTATTTCGTTCAGAGCGTCAAGCTGCGCCGCAGCGATGGCGAGAACAGTTTCCGATCGGCCCTGCTGGCTGACCGTGTGGTGGCGATGATTCTGGCCGCAGGTTCGGATGCGCCGCAGGCAAGTCTGTCCGGCGCCGGACAGCGCATTGGTGCGCCGGCGGCCAAAGGCTGGTGGTCACGTTTGTTTGGTTGAAGAGATGCCATCCCATTCCTCCCCCGATCTGAAGGCGACAACAATGGACCGCGTGCTGTTCGGTGACAACCAGTTTTTTGGTGTCAACCACATGTCCGAAGAAAAAGCCCGCGCACAGCAGATGCGCTTCCAGGACCTGCAGGCCGTGCTGGACGTTCTGGACGCTGCATACCAAGAGGGCATCCGCACGTTCATGTGCACCACACACGACCGGGTGGCGCAGATTTGCGATCACTTTCGCGCGCATCCGGACCGCTACCCCGACTACCGCTTCTATCCGTGCATGCCGTATGCGCACAAGTACGCCAACGCGGTCACCGAGCACGGCATGCTCGACGCGTTGCGCATGTTCCTGCCGCAAGATGGCGCGATGGCCGCCATGCTCAAGGGCGGCGTGGCGCTGGCCAACAAGGACGTGGCCACGATCATGCGGTTGCTGATCGACGCCGAGATGAAGATGTTCCACGGCCTGAACACGCCGGTGATCTTCATTCAGAACGTCATCACCGATCTGCTGCTGGGCTTGGGCTTCAATGACTTGTTTCGTGTGTTCCACGATCACGTGCGCGAACGCTATGGCGCTGAGCCCGGGTTCATCACGATGAACGTGCCCAGACTGCTCGATGTGCTGGATCGTCAGGGCATCGACAACCCGATCGTTTGCGCCAACGTCAACAAGATCGGCTTTCGCATGTGCGGCGGCATCGACGCCTACGAAACGACGATCGCCACGCGGCGCTTCAGGCCGGTGGCGATGTCGGTGCTGGCGTCAGGTGCGATCTCGCCGCGTGAGGCCATTGACTACGTCTGCAAGCAGCCCCGGGTCGAGTCGATAGTGTTTGGCGCTTCGGGTCGCGCCAACATCAGGCAGACCAAGGCGCTGATCGACGAACTCACGGTGGCGGCGTCCGGCTGATGCTGGCTGCGCGGCCGCTGCCCACGGAGTCGAGCGCTATCGATCCATGACGTGCCGCCGCACGTCGCTTTCGGTATAGGCGCCTGCACTGTCCTGAATCAATGAAGGCGTGCGGTACAGCACGGTCTTGGTTGGTGCCGCGGTGCTCCAGGGGTTGTACGACGCAATCCACTGATAGTGACCGACCTTCACGTAAGGGTTCACTTCAGGGTAGTTGTAGCCCACGGGTCCGCTGTAACTGGCAACCTGGACACCATCGCGCCAGACCTTGACGTAGGGCGCGTCGCCCAGGTGCGGGGAGATTCGGGCTTTGATGACGAAGTAGGTCCAGCGGTCGATCGGCAGTTGCGTGTTCTGCCACAGCGTCTTCACCGTGGTCGTGTTCTTCGACGGCGGGTAGGTCGCGTCGAATCGGTTGTCGATCCGGAGCGTGTTGCCGCGCAGGAACAAGCCCAGGAACGGATTCAGGGGAATGGCCCCGTTGCCCCAATGCCACTGCATGAGCAGCTGTTCGTCGTCCGTGACCTTCCAGTCCTTAAGACGAACGCCAAACGCAAACCACAGTTCCTTCTTGACCGGCAGGCTGCCGGCCTGGGTGGGCGAGAACGTCATCTCGCAGCGCGGTGCGGCGGCGGCCAGGCGGTCGTTCACGTTGGCGCGGAACATCAGCACCTTGCGGCTGGGCTGGTCAGGATCGGCTACTTTGCCGAAGCGCTGCGTTCCCATCCCGCCGCCGAGGTCGGCACCGTGGATGCCTGCCTCAGGGATGTTGAGCGCGCCCAGGACCTGGCCATCGCACTCCATGCCCCACAACCAGCGGTAGCTTGCGAACGAATTCGCTGCCTCTACTTGGAGGCGGATGTCGCTGGCGGCGATGGGCTTGGCCGCGATGGGCGTTGGGCTCGTCGCGGCGGAGGAGTTCGTCACGGAGGTGGCAACGGGCGCGCCGTCCGAGTAGGCGGCGGCGCTGGTGATCGACTTTTGCGTTGAGAGTAGATCGGCCGCCTGCTCTTCGGACGGCAAGGGCGCTGTCGCCACACCCAAGTCGTGGGCTGTCAGTTGCGACTGTGACAGCAACTGCGCCTTGGCCTGGGTGTCAGCCTCGATGCTGGCGAGCGACTGAGCCTGCTCAGTCGGTGCCGATGTTGATGTGGCGTCGCCGCCGCCGCCGCAGGCGGTAGAAACAAGACAGGCGAGTGTCAACGAACTCAACACGGCGGGCGAGAAGGGGTAGGCGGTGAACAGCATGATAGTTTCGTCTTCCGGCGTGGAATTCGCCGCCTGTCGGGTGATGCTTGAGCGGGGTCGGCGCGGTATGGCCCCCGGTTCGAATGCATCGTCGTCAGGGACGAGCAAGGCTGGAGAGTCGGGATCCGGGCCGCGAAGGTCCGTCGGGTCGTGTTAGCGACGTCCTCCAGATTTCGGCAGGAGCGCGAACTCACCTGAGCGCTTTCGTGTAAGCGAACGTGATCCGTGGGTCGGCGATTTCGCCAAAGGCGTGACGGGGTTTGCGAGTGGGCGCGGTCTGGGCCTTTGGTTTGCCGTGTGCAAGAAGAAGGGGTCAGGTCTTGCCTTTTGCCTTCGCTGCGATCGAGATCGACATGCACGCAAGCGCCCGCCCCCCGCCTTGGAACACGAAGCCGCGGCAGGGCGATGGCGTAGGCAAAAGGCAAGACCTGACCCCTTTGACGGACCCCTTTGACGTGGCAAAAGGCAAGACCCCCTTCGTCTTGACCGAGCGAAACGAGCGAATCGTTCGATTGCGATAGAGTCTGATCTGCAGCAACCGAGGATCGGCGCCATGAAGACCTTCACTGCCAACGAAGCCAAGACCCGGTTTGGCGAGTTCATCGACCTGGCTCAGCGCGAGCCGGTGCGGGTGATGCGGCGCGACCGCGTGGTGGGCGTCATGGTGTCTGCCCAGGACTACGAGGCCATGCGTGCGTTCTATACAGACCGTCTGCTGCACACCATGGACGTGGCGGCGAAGCAGGCCGCGGCTGCAGGGCTGACGCCAGCCGGCCTGGGCGATCTTCTGGCCGATGACGCCTGACATGCGCGCTGTCATCGACACGAACGTGTTGATCAGCGCCGCGTTGCTGGAAGCGTCAGTGCCGGCGCGGGTGGTGCGCCACCTGTTGCGCCATGGGCGCATGCTCGTTTCCGAGGCCACCTTCGCAGAACTGGAGCAGCGCCTGTGGCGCCCCAAGTTCGACCGCTATGTGTCGGTGGCTGTGCGCAAGGCCTTGCTCCACGACTGGGCCGCGGTGGCCGATTGGGTGGTGGTAGACGCTGCGCCAGAGCGCGTCAGCCGCGATCCGGATGACGACAAGTTCGTTCAGCTGGCCATCGCCGGCAGCGCCGGCCTGCTTGTGAGTGGCGACGCCGATCTGCTCGTCCTGGGTACGGTGCAAGGTGTCGCGATCCTGAGTCCGGCTCAGGCGCTGGCGTTGCTCGGGGGAGGGGGTCAGGTCTTGCCTTTTGCCTTCGCTGCGATCCGGATCCGCAGCCAGCCAAGTACAGGCCCCAGCCTGGGAAAAGGAATTCGCGGCAGGGCAATGACGTAGGCAAAAGGCAAGACCCCTTCGCGGGAGCTCCTTCACGGGATTGGCGGATCCGCGTTCCACCACCTATATTCCTCATGGCTTCGCGCGCTGACCAGAGCGGGTCGGCTGCAAGGGAAACCTGCCGGCACGCAAGCCCCTGAATGGTCGACTTTCAAAGGACACCAGCATGCAGCGAGTCCAGAAGTTCCTCGTCGCGGCAGCTCTTGCGGTTGGGTTGACCGCCTGGGCGCACGCGGTCACTGTTCACAGCTACGACATCGGCAATGCCCAACTCAGTGGGGCTGGTGGCTGGGCACACACCTATTCCGGTCTCATCGTCGGCAACAACTACTCGGGTGGCGGCGGCACGCTCAACGACGGCATCGTTCCTGTCGACGAGTTCAACAATCAGCTGTTCTGGTTACCGGATTCCCCGACGGTCACATTGCACTTGTCGGCGCTGTCTTATGTCTCCGCGATCCAGCTGCTGGGCGGTGTCTTGCCCTCCAACAGCGTTCCCGGAACATTGACCGGCTGGTCGGTGACGATCGGTGGCAGCACGAGGACACTGACCAGCACCGCGTACGGGCCGGTATGTGGCAGCGGGCTCTGCAATGACAGTGTCAGCTTGATCGGCACCGGCCTCGATGTCATCGCCACGAGCAGCGTGATCCTGAGCAGTTTCTGGGGCAGTCACGTCGGCGGCTTGTTCAATATTGGCGAGGCGACCGTGACCGCCTCGCCGGTGCCCGAGTCCGGGACCTACGCCATGCTTCTGACCGGACTGGCCGTGCTGGCCTTCATGGCACGCCGGAGGGTAGGGGTCAGGTCTTGCCTTTTGCCTTCGCTGCGATGGAGATCGACATGCAGGCAAGCGTCAGCCGCTGCCGTGGAATAGGAGTCCGGGGCAGGGCGATGACGTAGGCAAAAGGCAAGACCTGACCCCTTCTGCTTGCGCTGGTGGAGCGTCGTGTCGTAGTATTACGTTGGTTATAACCAGCGACTGACCATGACGACACTCAAACTGACCCAGATCGGCAATTCGGTGGGCCTGATCTTGCCCAAGGAGATGCTGGCACGGCTGAAACTGCAGAAGGGTGACTCGGTGTTCGTGACCGACACGCCGGATGGGGTGGCCCTCACGCCCTACAACCCCGAGGTGGCCGAACAACTGGCGCTGGGAAGCGAGTTCATGCGAGAGTACCGCGATACGTTCCGCGAGCTTGCGAAGTGAACTGGCGATGGGTGGACAAGCAAGCCCTGCTCTTGCTGCATGCGGACAGCCTGTCTGAACATGGCGGTGCGGCGGGGCTGCGCGACGAAGGGCTGCTGGAGTCTGCCCTTGCGCGCCCACTCAACCTGGCTGCCGACGGCGCCCCCGACGTGTCGGCATTGGCCGCTGCCTATGGTGTGGGTGTGGCCAAGAATCACGCGTTCATTGACGGCAACAAGCGCGCGGCATTCCTTGCTGTCGGCTTGTTCCTTGGATTGAACGGCTGGCGCCTGAAAGCTGGCCAAGCCGAGGCCACCTTGACGATGCTGGCCGTAGCAGCCGGCAGTCTCGACGAAGCTGGCTTTGCCGCCTGGCTCCGGCAACACGCGCAGCGGCGGTAGCCGGTCCGGTAGGGGGTCAGGTCTTGCCTTTTGCCTTCGCTGCGATCCAGATCCGCTGGCGAACAAGTACCAGCCCATGCCTGGGAACAAGCGTTCGTGGCAGGGCGACGACGTAGGCAAAAGGCAAGACCTGACCCCCTCCGGGTGGACCCCCTCCGGGTCCTTCAGCCCGCCTGAGAGGCAAACTCTGCGTAGGCTTTGCGCAGGCCGTCTTCGAGCGCGGTGCGCGCTGTCCAGCCCGCGGCCTGGAGCCTGGCCACATCCATCAGCTTGCGCGGCGTCCCGTCGGGCTTGCTGCTGTCGTATTCGATGCTGCCTTCGAAACCGACCACCCGTCGCACCAGCTCAGCCAGCTCAGCGATGGTCACGTCCTCGCCCACGCCGACGTTCACCAGCGGCGGCTCGAAGCGGCCGCTCACGCTTTCGTCGCTGCCCAGCAGCGGTGCGTAGCGCTCGTCGCTCAACGCCATCAGGTACACGCAGGCGTCGGCCATGTCGTCGCTGTACAAGAACTCGCGCCGCGGCGTGCCGCTGCCCCACACCGTCACGTTGGCTTCGCCGCGTTGCTTGGCCTCGTGGAACTTGCGGATCAGCGCCGGGATCACGTGGCTGTTGGTCGGGTGGTAGTTGTCGCTGGGGCCGTACAGGTTGGTGGGCATGGCGGCCAGGTAGCGCGTGCCGTACTGGCGGTTGTAGCTCCAGCACATTTCGATGCCGGCAATCTTGGCCAGCGCATAGGGCCGGTTGGTGGGTTCCAGCGGGCCGCTGAGCAGGCAGCTCTCGGGCATGGGTTGCGGCGCCAGCTTGGGGTAGATGCAACTGCTGCCCAGGAACAGCAGCCGCCGCACACCGGCGCGCCACGCGGCGTGGATCACGCTGGTCTGGATCGCCAGGTTGTCGCGGATGAATTCGGCGGGGTAGCTGTTGTTGGCCACGATGCCGCCCACCTTGGCCGCCGCCAGGAACACGTATTCGGGCTGCTCGGCCTTGAAAAAGGCTTCGGTGGCCTGGGCGTCGGTCAGGTCGAGCTCGGCGTGGGTGCGCAGCAGCAGCTTGGTATGGCCGGCGGCGCGCAGGCGGCGCACGATGGCGCTGCCCACCAGGCCGCGATGGCCGGCAACGTAGATGCGGGAGTTGGGGGTCATGAGGGGTCCTTGGCAGCAAGGCTGGCTAGCAGCGCAACAGCAGCCGATTGCAGAGGAGGCAGGCTTTCGACAATCGCGCGCCAGACTTCGTCGTGGTTCAAAGTTGCCTAGCGGTGCACAAGCTTCAAGGCGAAGCTCATGCCGCCGCGCGATGCTCGATCGACAATGGCCAGGCGCCGATCTTGCTGGCATCCAGGATCACTGTCTCCACCAGAGAGCCGTCAGCCGCATAGCTGACATGTGTATGCCAGTCTTGCGAGACCTCACGCACGATGGGTTTGTCCGACAGGCGTATCACCAGCGTGTCGTCATCGTCAAAGTAGGTGGTCTTCATGGCAGCAACTCCCAGTGGTGCATCAGCGTCTTGACGATGACCGCGTTTTCCAGCACCAGTACGGCGCACACCAGGTTGTCTTCGCGGTCAGGCACATCCATCCAGGCCCACAAGTGTGATTCGTCGCGGTAGCGGGTTTGGCCCTCATCGACAAGTCGCAGCAGCAGCGCATCAGAAACGGCCCGCTCGGCCATGCGCTGCGCCGCATGGTGGGTAACGATCACAGGGCGAGCAAAGCGCTTGCTGTACATGCCGAGATTGTGCGCGATGCCCAGCGCGAAGGCCCCTGGATGACCTGTGCCCTTCGCGCTTCGCCGGGCCGGCGGATCACTCGTTGTAGTCGTAAGCCTGAAAGCCCGCCAGCTTGACCAGGCTGTCGCGCCGGGCCGCGGTGTAGTCGGCTTCCACCATCTCGCGCACCAGTTCGTCGAAGGTGGTGGTGGGTGTCCAGCCCAGCTTGGCCTTGGCCTTGCTCGGGTCGCCCAGCAGGCTTTCCACTTCGGTCGGGCGGAAGTAGCGCGGGTCCACTTTCACCACCACGTCGCCCACCTTGCATTTGGCGCGCTTGCTGTCCACCTGGGCCACCACGCCGACTTCGGCTTCGCCCTGGCCCTTGAATTCGAGCGTGATGCCCAGTTCGGCCGCCGAACGCTCGACGAACTGGCGCACTCTGTACTGCACGCCGGTGGCGATGACGAAGTCTTCGGCCACCTCCTGCTGCAGCATCAGCCATTGCATCTGCACGTAGTCACGGGCATGGCCCCAGTCGCGCAGTGCGCCCAGGTTGCCCAGGTACAGGCAATCTTGCAGGCCCAGCGCGATGCGGGCGATGGCGCGGGTGATCTTGCGGGTGACGAAGGTCTCGCCGCGCAGCGGGCTTTCGTGGTTGAACAGGATGCCGTTGCAGGCATAGAGGCCATAGGCCTCGCGGTAGTTGACCGTGATCCAGTAGGCGTACATCTTGGCCACGGCGTAGGGGCTGCGCGGGTAGAAGGGCGTGGTTTCCTTCTGC
>JAUYAJ010000066.1 GCA_030693565.1 Rubrivivax sp. | reverse complement strand
GAAGGCCATGGCCTCCTGGCCATGGCGCAGCGCGCAGCCCGGACTCACGTCCGGGCAAGCGATGCAAGGCCGCGCAGGGCCATTGGATACCCCGGCCCTACGGGTAAGCCCCCGGAACAGCCCCGCTCGGCGTTGCAAATGCTCGCCGGGCCACCCGGCCCGCCTGCGCTTTGCGCCTTGATTGGGACTGTTCTGGGGGCTTACGCGGGCCCATGGGATTGCCTCTCAACCTCTCAAGCGCCGGCGCTGTCCAGACCCAGAAAGTGCAGCAGCCGCGGCAGGTGGTCGTCGAAGTCGCTCAGGCCGTGGTCGCTGCCGTCGATCAGGTGGATGTGGGCGCCGGCATAACGCGCGCTCATCTCGCGCCAGTCCAGCACCTCGTCGCCTTTGGCGATGATGGCCAGCAGGCGCTGCGGATGGCTCAGGCCGTGAAAGCGCAGCGCGCGCAGCTCGTCGATGTATGCCGGCTCGAAGACGAAGCGCTCGGCCGGGTCGTGGAAGCTGCTCAGTTCGCCGACATGCGGCGCCAGGTCGCGCGCCGGGTCGACCGCCGGGTTCAGCAGCACCGCCGGGCAGCCATGGCGTTCGGCGATCGCGGTGGCGTAAAAGCCACCGAGCGAACTGCCGGCCACCGCCATCTGGTTCCTGGGCCAGTCGCGGATGCCGCGCTCCAGCAGCGCCATCGCCGCCGCCGGGGAGGGCGGCAGCTGCGGGCACCACCAGTGCACCTGCGGCCGGTGCGCCTGCAGCCAGGCCTGCAGCCGCCGGGCCTTGAACGACTTTGGCGACGAGCGAAAGCCGTGCAGGTAAAGCAGGTGGGTCGGGGCTGCGGGCATGGTGGCGAGTCCTGGCTGGCGGGTTCAGACGCCTTGCCGGATCAGCGGCGCCTTCAGCGCTTCATTCAGCAAAGCCAGGCTGTCGTCGAGGTGGGCGCGCGCCGTGGTCGACCAGCGGCGGCTGGCCAGCGCGGCCTGAAGCTGGCTTTGCAACTGCAGCGCCACCTGGCGGTGCACCGGGCGCACGTCGTTGGTCACCGTCGCCGAGCCGGCGCGCAGCAAGCCGCCGGTGAGCCGCTTGAGGTGCTCGCGCTGCAGGTTGCGGCGCAGGCTGTCGACATCGGCGGTCCTGGCCTGGCCCAGTTCGGTCCAGACGGCGCTGTGCAGTCGCTCCTGCACCTCGGCGTAGCTGAGCAGCTGGCGCGGGTCGGCAACCTTGCTCTCGGCGTCGGCCAGGCGGCCGGCCAGATTGTCGGACATCAGCGTGTCGAGCGCCGAGCGCTGCAGCGCCAGCACGGCGCTGGGCAGGCTGAAGTCGACGCCGGCGCTGCGGTTCGGGCCCGAGCGCTCGAACTGGTCGATACCGAGCCGGCTCATCACCCGCGGGTCGAACTTGAAGCTGGCGCTGGCGAACAGCTCGGCCACCACCAGGTCGAGCGCGGCGCGCTGCTGCGCCGCCGGCACTGGCACCAGCAGGGGCTGGTCGGCGCCTGCCTTGGCGCGCGCCGTGTAGGTGCCACCGACATACTTGGTCGCCAGCGGCAGCGTGGTGCCCAGCGTGCCGAGTACACGCGACAGCGCGCGGCGGTAGATGCCCAGGTCTTCGTCGGCGGCCAGCTTGCGCGTGGTGGTGCGCTGCCAGAGTTCACGCGAGAGCTTGAGCTGGCGCTGCGCAAACTGCAGCGGCTCGTTGCTCATGTCGCGCTGGTTGACCAGCGGGTCGCTGTTGCCCAGGTCCTCGTCGGTGGCGTAAGCCAGCGCCGGTTCACGCTCCGAGCGCGCGGCCAGTGCCTGCAGGCCGGCTTTCTCGGCTTGTGCGTCGGCGAACTCGCGGTAGCCGTACTCGATCGCCCAGTGGTCGTAAGCGCCCAGCGTGGTCATGTTGTAGTCGGTGACCGGCTCGCCGTCGAGCGGCAGGTTCTGGCCGTTGTAGTCCATCACCGAGCTCGACAAGCCATGTTCGCGCGTGTGGTTGCGGTCGCGCAGCTGAGCGGCGGTCATGCTGGTGGAGGCGCGGAAGTTGTGCCGCAGCCCGAGCGCGTGGCCGATCTCGTGCATCGTCACGTCCTTCAGCGCGGCGCTGATGTAGCGCTCGGCGTCGGGCCCGCTCGGGTCGATCTGGCCGCGTTCGACCAGCAGCTCGAAGCCGAACTGGGCCTGGTCCATGGCTTCGTCGGCGTAGTTGCACTGCAGCAGGCGCTGCGCGAAATCGGCCGGCACGCTGTCGACCAGCCGCGGCACGACCTCGGTGGCGCGGGCGCGGAACACGCGCACGCGGTTCTCGTCGATGATGGCCGCGCCGCGCAGGATCTCCCCAGTCCGCGGGTCGGACTGGCTGGGGCCGACTGCCGTCGATCCCGGGCCGTCCTGGGCAAACCAGCGCACCGCCAGCAGGCGTGTGCCTTCCAGCGTCGTCCATTCGGCGTCGGCGGGTTGCTGTTCGACCGAGAGCGCGTTGCGGAAGCCGGCGCGTTCGAAGGCCTTGTTCCACTCCAGCGCGGCTT
>JAUYAJ010000675.1 GCA_030693565.1 Rubrivivax sp. | reverse complement strand
ACTTCTCGATCGACTCCTGCGTCACCCGCTTGCCACCCAGGTTCAGGCGCGCCATGTCGTCGGGCGTGTTGACGGTGAAGAAGAGGAAGAAGGTCACCAGGTTGACGCCCAGCAACACCAGCAGGCCGTAGAGCAGCCGGCGGCCGATGAAGCGGCTCATGGCGCCCTCCCCGCGGCAGCTTGGCCCAGCACTTCGCCGCGTGCGTTCATGCGCTGACGCCGGCCCAGGCTGCGCCGCGCCAGCACCAGCGCCACCAGCGCCAGCGCGCCCAGCGCCAGCAGCGGCCACCACAGCGGCTGGTTCCATTCGGCCAGCCGGGCGCTGCGCGTCGCGGCGTCCAGCCGCAGGTAGCGGCCATGGTCACGGATCAGGATCGCCGGCTTGGAGTTGTGCACCCAGCCCTGCACCGCCACCGACGCATAGGGGTAAAAGCCGAAGCTCCAGGGCGCGTCGTGCTGCAGCAGCGTGACCATCTTGTCGATCACCGCCTGCTTGACCGGGCCGTCGTCCAGCGACTTGAGCTGGGTGAAGAGGCGGTCGTACTCGGCGCTTTGGTAGTTGGCGGTGTTTTCGCCGTCGGACACGCTTTTCGAATTCGGGCCGTAAAGCAGGAACATGAAGTTCTCGGCGTCGGGGTAGTCGGCGTTCCAGCCCAGCCAGAACACCTGATGCTTGCCTTTGCGCACCTTGTCCTGGAACTGGTTGTTGTCGGTGGCACGCACCTCGAGCTGGATGTCGAGCTTGGCGAACTGGCGCACCACCCAGTCGATCTCGGGCTTGCGCTCGGGCGTGGCCGGGGCGTAGTAGTCGTAGTTGATGACCAGCGGCCGGCCGCTGGCAGCGTCGCGGCCGCGCGGGTAACCGGCTTCAGACATCAGCTGGCGCGCCTCGTCGATCGAGCGCCGCACCGCCTTGCCGCCCTCCAGCCGGTGCGTCACCGGGTTGACACCTTCAGGCGTGCCTTCGCGCGACCCCGGAATGCCTTGCGGCAGCGGGCTCATGGCCGTTTCGCCAGCCTTCTTCGGGAAGATGCGCGAGTATTCGTCCCAGTCGATGGCGATCGAGATCGCCTGGCGCAGCTTGCGGTTGCGCTCGGCCTGCGCCGGGTTGTCGCCATGGCCGAGCACCGGGTCGAGCATGTTGAAGCCGACGATGTAGCTGTTGACGTCGGCGCTTTGCGGGAAGTCGAAGCCTTTGCGCTGGTAGTCGGCGCGCACCGCGTCGGAGTCGTTCATCTCGAAGATGTAGCTGTTTCCGGTGTCGGTGCGCTCGAAGACCTCGAAATCGTAGTGGCCGTCGCGGAACTTGTTGCGCTGCGGCGTGCCTTCACGCTCGACGGTGGCGACGATGCCGTCGATGAAAGGCGTCTTCCTGCCGCAGTCGGCGAGCAGGCCAGCCGCTTTGTCGGCTGCGCTGCCTTCGCAGGGATAGGGCTCGCCGCGGTAGTTGGGGTTGCGCCGCATGACGTTGCGCCGGTCCTTGGCGAACTCGGTGACCATGAACGGGCCGGTGCCCACCGGCCATTGGTCGAGCGTGATGCCGCGTTCGGCCATGCCGGGCTGGGCGTAGAAGGCGTCGGCCTCCCAGGGCACCGGCGCCAGGAAGGTCATCTGCATCCAGTACTTCCACTGCGGGTACTTGCCATGGATGCGAACGCGCAGCAGGTGTTTGTCAGGCGCTGTCGCTCCGGCCAGCGGCCAGCGGCGGAAGTCCAGAAACGGCTTGTCCTGGCTGGCGGGGTCCAGGCCGCGGCGCAGCGCGGCGTCCTCGGCCTTGATCAGCTCGCCATAGTCTTTCAGCCCGACCACGTATTCGGAGAAGATGCCGTAGATCGGCGTCGTGATGCGCGTCGTCGCGTGGCGCTTGAGGGCGTAGACGAAGTCCTCGGCCACCAGTTCGCGGGTGCCGGTGTGCTGGAACGCCATCGGCGTGCGCCGCTCGCCCAGTTCGCCCGGCTTCATCGCGTGGTACAGGTGGCGGCCCTGCGCGTCCATGGCAAACGCCGGGTGGGGCTGGAACAGGATGCCGGGCTTGATCGGCACGTCGTAGACGCTCTCGGCGACCTGCTCAGCGGGTGCGTCCTCGGGCAGCGGCTTGCCGTTCTTGTCCAGGTAGACCGGCTTGACCACCGCAGCGGCCGACTTGGGCACGAGCTCGAAGGGCCGCTTCAGGTAGTGGTAGCCGTAAGGCGGCTCGTAGACCTGGTAGGTCACCAAGGTGTCGTTCGACCAGTACGACGCCGTCGGGTCCAGGTGGCGCGGCGTGTTCTCGATCATCGCCGAGTAGATGACGTTGGCCTTCTCCGCGCCTTCGGGCCAGGGGCTGTTGCCGCAAGCGGCCAGCGCGAGCGCCGCCAGCATGACGCTGCGGCGCCACCAGCCGCTTGCGCGGCTGCTGTTTGCGGCCCTGTTCCCACCCCTCATGCGCGTCGCCCCCCGGCGTGGCCGGCTGCTACGCGGGTCGGCGCCGCATGCCGGAAAGTCATGGCCTGCAGCGCCGCCCGGGCTTGTGGCCCCGGCCGCGCAAGGCGATCGGCGGCGATTCTAGTGTGGTGTTGCGCGCTATTCGGCACATAAAACCGCGTCTTCGGCCCCGTGGCATCGTTGCAAATCCTCGCGATACCACGGGGTATCGCTCCGGTTTGCGCCTGGCCACAGGACCAAATCCATCGGTCTTCTTAAGTGCCT
>JAUYAJ010000665.1 GCA_030693565.1 Rubrivivax sp. | reverse complement strand
CCTTCTGCCGCCCACACTCCTAGCAAGAGGGGCCAGGCTAACCGCCGTGGCGCGAAGGCACGGCACAGCGGGTGATGACGCCGCCGGCGTTCAGGCGACAGCTGGTGGCGCTGGTTCCACGCTCCCTTGCAGGGCGCGCCGTGCCAGTGGTAGCGCACTCGACGAGCCGCACCGCGTTCGCGCCCTTGTGTTCGCTAGCGCGCAGAGCGCACACGGCAAATCGAATACGCTGGCGCAAGGCACGAAGTGCGCCCGGCGACGGCAGCGAATGCCGCAGCTGGCGCCGTCAGTGCCGGTTGCTCCTCAGGGGACTCGGACCGATCGTGATCAGTGTGTTTGCAGACAAAGCGCATGCCCCAGGGGCGCCACGCCGGCCAAGCGTTGGCGTCAGCGGTGAAGGCGATCGACTGGCGCTGACGGGCGCGCTGGTCATGGTCACGCTCGTCGAAGCGAAGCGCCTGCTGCAGTCGTGGCCCAAGCCAGGGGCGTCGCCCGCGCTGGACATTGCCAAGCTCGACAGCCTCGACTCGTCCGGCGCGCTGTTCCTTTGCAGTCTGCGCGACAAGGGCGCCACGCTCGTCGGCGTCAGCGCCGAACAGCGGACGCTGCTCGATCTCATTGGGGGACTCGAACGTGCGCCCTTGGCCAAAATCGCCATCGTCCCGCGCTGGCGCCAGCTCGTCATCCAGCTCGGCAAAGCTGCGCACGATGTGCGGCACGAAGTGGTCGACCTCGTCACCTTCGTCGGCCGCGCGGTGAGCTGGACCATCGGCGCGCTGCTCCACCCCAGTCGTCTGCGCCCGGCTTCGATCTCCCGGCACATCGCGGAAACCGGCATTCACGCCTTGCCCATCATCGGCTTGATGGCCGTCATGATCGCGATCGTCATCGGCTACCAGGGTGTCGCCCAGCTGCGCCCCTACGGCGGCGAGGACTTCACGATCAACCTCGTGGCGGTGTCGGTGTTGCGCGAGATGGGCGTGCTGATCACCGCCATCATGGTCGCCGGCCGATCGGGCTCGGCCTTCACCGCCGAGATTGGCGTCATGAAGACCCGGGAGGAGGTCGACGCGCTCGAAGTCATGGGCATAGCGCCCATGCAAGTGCTCGTCGTGCCGCGGCTGATCGCGCTGGTCATCACCTTGCCATTGCTCACGCTGTTCGCCGACATCATGGGCCTGATCGGCGGTGCCGCCATCGCCCACTTCCTGCTCGGCGTCTCACCGATGCAATACCTGGCACGCCTGCCGCAAGTCGTCGATGGCAGCGACCTCTTCGTCGGCTTGTTCAAGGCGCCGGTCTTCGCGTTCTTCATTGCCGTCATCGCTTGCATGCACGGGCTGCGGGTGAGCGGATCGGCAGAAAGTGTCGGCCGGGAGACCACGCGCGCGGTCGTCAAAGCGATCTTCATCGTGCTCGCGCTCGATGCGTTCTTCTCGATCCTCTTCGAAAGGATAGGCGTATGAAAGCGCGGGCCGTGTCAAAGGCAGAGACTATCCTTTCCGCGCGCGGCATCGTCAACCGGTTTGGCAAACAGCTGGTGCACGACAAGATCGACCTCGACATCGTGCAAGGCGAGATCCTCGGCATCGCTGGTGGATCGGGGTCGGGAAAGTCGGTGCTGCTGAAGACGCTCGTCGGGCTGCACCAGCCCAATGCCGGCAAGGTGCTGATCAACGGCAAGGCGGTTCGGTCGCTCGGTGCTGCCCAGAAGGCCGCGCTCATCGGCGTGCTGTTCCAGCAAGGCGCGCTGTTCTCCTCGCTGACGGTGGCGCAGAACATCATGCTGCCGATGCGCGAACACACGGCGCTGGCGGCCGAGGACCAGGAACAGATCGCGGCGATGAAGCTGGCGCTCGCCGGCTTGCCGGCAGACAGCGGCATCAAGTTTCCCTCTGCGCTGTCTGGTGGCATGGTCAAGCGCGCTGCGCTGGCGCGGGCGCTCGCTCTGGACCCGAAGGTGCTTTTTCTCGACGAACCCACTTCCAATCTCGATCCGATCGCCGCAAGCGGCATCGACTCGCTGATCCGGCAGCTCAACGGCAGCCTCGGAATCACCGTCGTCATCGTCACCCACGACCTCACGACCCTGTTCACCGTCTGCGGCCGCATCGCCGTGCTGGTCGACAAG
Organism: Rubrivivax sp.; assembly: GCA_030693565.1. GTDB lineage: Bacteria > Pseudomonadota > Gammaproteobacteria > Burkholderiales > Burkholderiaceae_C > Rubrivivax. The sequence continues at coordinate 1,039 of JAUYAJ010000665.1, read as the reverse complement.
AACATCACCGTCGGCACGGCCGACCAACTGCTGAGCTCGGACCACCCGTGGATTCACGAGTTCTTTCACGGTCCGCGCGCTGAAGGCGCTATGAAGGCAAGGGTGTCAAACCATGGAAACTGACAGGCGCTACTTCCTGGAAGGCTTGTTCATCATCGTCTTGTGTCTTGCTGCGGCGGTCGTTGCCGTCTGGCTGGGAAGCACAGGGCGCCGTGACGATGTCGTCTACAGGATTCAATTTGCCGATTCGGTCAGCGGCCTGGCTGTCGGTGACGCGGTGAAATTTCGCGGCATCGATGTCGGCACGGTGAAGGCCATGGGCCTCAATCCTGACAATCCGCGCCTGGTGCAGATCGACGTGAGCTTGCGCAAAGAAGCGCCGATCAAGACCGACACGCGGGCGAGCCTGGCACTGAAGGGCATCACCGGCGTCGTCTTCATTGAACTGAACGGCGGCGACCCGGCGGCCAAGACCCTGCTGGCTGCCACCGGCCCGGGCGCGGTTCCGGAGATCCCTTCGGAAAGAACGGGCCTCAAGGCCATGATCGACGACCTGCCCAAGCTGGTTGCGAGATTCTCGGCCATCGAGACTCAGGTCAAGAAGGTCGTGACGAATGTGGGCGGCTTGGTTGACAAGGTCAAGGAAGACCCGACGCTGTTGCTCAGACGCCCCGACAAGTAAGGCCCTGCGGTCCGAGGCGGGGGCCCCGAGCCTGGGTAGCGTCCAGCGCCGCCGGGAAGCGCCCGGGGCCAACGCGGGCACTGCGTACTCGCTGCGTGTGCTGTCGAACCGATCGAAGCCACCGATCCCCCTACATTCGGCGGTGCTGCCATTGAGGCAGTCGCCACGGACATCGGCTTCCTAGTGTAGTGTTGCATTCTGTTTGGAACTTAAGCTGCTGTTGGCACGGATGACCTTCTGCAGGATGTCGGCAGCGCTCTTGGTCCAGATGAACGGCTTGGGCTTGGTGTTGTGATGGGCGACGTACTCATCGATGGCGGTGACCAACTCGGGCACGCTGGTGAACACGCCGCGGCG
>JAUYAJ010000662.1 GCA_030693565.1 Rubrivivax sp. | reverse complement strand
ACATGCCCACAGCCCGCGACCACGGTTGATGAACCCAAGAACCCGGGCCCCAATACACTGGCCAGACTTACAACGGATCGACTCGCTTCGCGTCATCGATCTCAGGGCGCTCCAGGCTCATACCTGGATTGGAAAAGACTGGTGGCCTGCCGTAGCGCGTCCGGTTGAACGAGTGGTTAGGCGTCGCTGTGTTACAGCGCTTCCATGAACTCTTCTGGCGAGACATCCGCTTGGCGCAGAAGGCCTGCCAGAGTGCCGATCTTGAGCTCGGCGTGCATGGGAATCACGCAGCCCTTTGAGCCACGACGGGCAATCACGTGACTGCCGCTCTGGCGCACCTTCTCGAAGCCAAGTTTCTGAAGAGCCTTCAATGCTTCTGCGCCCGAGATCCGGGGAAGCTTAGGCATGCTCAGGAACGGAGAAAGTAGTGACCACAGGGTGGCCGCGCGAGGCCATCGGGAATTCAGAGAGGTATAGAGCCGTGGCCTCAGTCAAGTTGGCCACAGCTTCCTCGACGGTCTCGCCTTGCGTAGTCGTTCCCGTCTCTGGGTTCAGAGCAACGTATCCACCTTCTTCGGCGGGTGTCAGGACTGCGGTCATTTCCATGGGGTGCCTTCGGCTGGGGGTGCCAACGCAGCGATTGTCGCGCATCTGGCTGCTTGCGACGCCTAACGTTCGAGCTAAGCTGGCGACAACGGCAGGGCGCGCTGGACAGCAAGCGCAGAATGGGCCGCAGGCCCAGCGCTTGATGGCCAGCGTGACATGCCGTTGTCGCTCAGCTTGAGCGAGGGGTTAGGCGTCGGCGCGCCGCAGCCGAGAGTTTTGCTGAGGTATGATGTGTATGGAACACACGAAAGGTGCGCATCATGAGAACGAACATCGTCATCGACGACAAGCTCATGTCGGATACGCTGAAGGCAACCGGGTTGAAGACCAAGCGCGAGGCGGTTGAGCTGGGGCTGAGAACATTGCTTCGACTCAGGCAGCAGTCCGAGATCAAGAAGCTTCGGGGGAAGATCACCTGGGAAGGTGACCTGGATGCGATGAGGCGCGACAAATGATTCTCGTCGACTCCAGCGTATGGGTCGACTACTTCCGTGGCAGGAGCACGGCTCAAACTGGGTTGCTTGAGGGGTTGCTTGATTCACAGGAACTCGCGATAGGAGACCTCATTTTTACCGAGGTGCTCCAGGGCTGCAAGATAGACAAGGAGTTCAATGAGGTCCGTCGGCTACTTGGACGCCTCGAACTCGTCGCGCTGAGCGGTGAAGATGTGATCGTCGAGGCGGCAAAAAACTACCGCAAGCTTAGAGCCCTTGGCGTAACCGTGCGCGGAACCATTGACGTTGTTTTGGCAACCCGGTGCATCGTGAGCGGACATCAGCTACTGCACAGTGACCGCGACTTCGACGCGTTTGAAAAGCACCTGGGCCTGCGTTGCGTGTTTTCCGGCGCCTAACGTTCGAGCTAAGCGGGCGACGACGGCAGGACGCCAAGCCCGGGCCGGTGAAAATGTACCGCGTACCACCGGCCCGGGCTTGGTGGCCTGCCGTTGGGCCTCGCCTCGACCGAGGGGTTAGGCCTCCCTGCGCTCAAGCTAGGCGATTCCATGGGCGGTACT
>JAUYAJ010000062.1 GCA_030693565.1 Rubrivivax sp. | reverse complement strand
AGCGCCGGCATCAGCCGGCTGCGGCTGCTGCCTTGTTCGTCGGGTTTCGCGACCGTGCTCGACGGCTTCGAGCGGGTGCTGAACCGCGGCGTGCCAGCGCACGAGGTGCTGCCCGAGTTGCAGGCGCTGAGCCTGCCTGGCGGCCTGGCGAACGGCTTCGCCTGGCGCCGGCCCGGTCTCGAATGGGTGGCCGCATGAACCGCATGAACCACGCTTTGCCGCCACCGCACGCCTGGCACCGGACGCTGCAGGACCGGCTGCGCCGCGTCGTGCTTGCACTGCCTGTGCAGCCGCCGTCTTTCGTCGCCGCGCGGCTGCTCGACCTGGCGCTGCTGCCGCGGCTGCCGGCCGATGCACGACGCGCGCTGGCGCAGCGCACGGTGGAGATCGTGGTCGCCGACCTCGGGCTGCGGCTGCGGTTGCAGTTGGACGACGGCGGCTTTCGCGTCGCGCCGGCCGGCGCCGCGGTGGCGCTGCGCATCGTCGCGCCGGCGGCCAGTTTCGTGCGCCTGATGCGCGGCGAGGACGACGCCGACCGCTTGTTTTTCGAACGTGTGCTGGTGATGGAAGGTGATACCGAGATGGGGTTGGTGCTGAAGAACACGCTCGACGCGATCGGCCCCCTGTGGCCTTTGCCCACCGCAGGTGCGGCGCGATGAACCTGGCCGAACAACTGCTGGACGCGCTCAAGCGGCGCGGCGCGACCGAGGTCTTCGGCATCCCGGGCGACTTTGCGCTGCCGCTGTTCCGCGAGATCGAGCGCAGCGCCGTGCTGCCGCTGATCACGCTGTCGCACGAGCCCGCGGTGGGCTTTGCCGCCGACGCCGCGGCGCGCATGCGCGGCGGCCTGGGCGTGGCCGCGGTGACCTATGGCGCCGGCGCCTTCAACCTCGTCAATGCGGTGGCCGGGGCATATGCCGAGCGCGTGCCGCTGGTCGTGCTGTCGGGCGCGCCGGCGGCGCACGAAGCGGCCAGCGGCTACCTGCTGCACCACCAGGTGAAGACGCTGGACTCGCAGTGGCGGCTGTTCCGCGAGCTCACGGTCGACCAGGCGCGGCTCGACGACGCACGCAGCGCACCGGCGCTGATCGCGCGTGTGCTCGACGCCGCCTTGCGCGCTTCGCGCCCGGTCTACCTGGAGATCCCGCGCGACATGCCAGGCCAGCCCTGCGACGAGGTGCCGCAGACGCCGGCCCCACAACCCGACCCGCTGGCGCTGGCGGCCTGCGCCGACGAAATGCTGGCGCGGCTGCAGCGCGCCGAGCGCCCGCTGCTGATGGTCGGCGTCGAAGTGCGGCGCTACGGCCTCGAAGCGCGCGTGGCCGAGCTGGCACGCCGGCTCGCGGTCCCGGTCGCCACCACCTTCATGGGCCGCGGCCTGCTCACCGACACCGGCGCGCCGCTGCGCGGCACCTACCTCGGGCTGGCCGGCGAGCCCGGCTTGAGCGCCGAGGTCGAGGCCGCCGACGCTTTGCTGCTGCTGGGCGTCATCGTCTCCGACACCAATTTCGCCGTCTCGGCCCAGCGCATCGACCTGCGCCATGCGATCCAGGCGCTCGATGGCCGGGTCGTGATCGGCCACCATGTCTACCCCGAACTGCCACTGGCCGCGCTGGTCGACGCCTTGCTCGAACGTGTGCCCACAACGCCGACGCGCACCGCCGCTGCGGCCGCGCCATCACCTTGCGCCGGCCCGCTGGTGGCCGACGACGCACCGGTGACGCCGCTGGACATCGCCGCGGCCGTCAACGACCTGATGCTCGAAGAAGGGCCGCTGCCGCTGGCCTGCGATGTCGGCGACTGCCTGTTCACGACGATGGACATCGCGCCCACCGCGCTGATCGCCCCGGGCTACTACGCCACCATGGGTTATGGCGTGCCCGCCGGCCTGGGCTTGCAAGCGGCCACCGGGCGCCGGCCGCTGGTGCTGGTCGGCGACGGCGCCTTCCAGATGACGGGCTGGGAGCTCGGCAACGCACGCCGCTACGGCTGGGACCCGGTGGTGCTGGTGTTCAACAACGCCTCGTGGGAGATGCTGCGCGCCTTCGAGCCCGCAGCGCGCTTCAACGACCTGGGCACCTGGGACTTCGCGTCGATGGCCGCCGGCATGGGCGGCGACGGCCAGGTCGTGCATACGCGCGCCGAACTGCAGGCGGCGCTGGCGCTGGCCTGGCGCCGGCGCGGGCGCTTCCAGCTGCTCGACATCCGGCTCGCGCCCGGGGCTTTGTCGCCGACGCTGGCGCGCTTCGTCCAGGCCGTCAAGCGTCTGTCGATGCCGGGCTGAGCGCCTGCCCGCGTCGACACCAGGGCCTCCAACACCGCTGTTGCATCTGTGGATTCATACAGTTATCTTTCGTTCTTCGGCCACCGGCCCATTCCCTGAACCATTCCTGAACCTTTGTCGCGCGCAGTAGCCGCGGAGCCACTCCCATGCAAGACACCGAACAAATCCAAACCCCGACCGTCGCCAACCTGCCGCCGCAGCCGATCAGCCGCGAAGTGCTGCTGGAAAAATATGCCAAGGACGACGAAGCCTCGATCGCAGACGTCAACCGGCGCGTCGCGCGCGCGCTGGCGCAAGCCGAGGCGCCCGAGCAGCGCACGCAGTGGGAAGAACGCTTTGCGCAGGCGCTGGCCGACGGCTTCATCCCCGCCGGGCGCATCCAGTCGGCGGCCGGCACCGCGCTGTCGGCAACGCTGATCAACTGCTTCGTGCAGCCGGTGGGCGACTCGATCGCCCAGGTCGACGACGGCCACCCCGGCATCTACACCGCGCTCACCGAAGCGGCCGAGACGATGCGCCGCGGCGGCGGTGTCGGCTACGACTTCTCGCGCATCCGCCCGCGCGGCGCCTGGGTCGGCTCCACCCGCAGCAGCGCCTCCGGCCCGGTGAGCTACATGCGCGTCTTCGACCGCTCCTGCGAGACGGTGGAAAGCGCCGGCGCGCGCCGCGGCGCGCAAATGGGCGTGCTGCGCTGCGACCATCCCGACATCGAGGAATTCATTCACGCCAAGGACCATGGCGACCTGAAGAACTTCAACCTCTCGGTCGGCGTCACCGACGCCTTCATGGAAGCCGTGCTGGCCGGCGCCGACATCGAACTCGTGCACCACGCCGAGCCCGGCACGGCGCAAAAGGCCGGCGGTGCCTACCCGCTGGCGCAGCCCGGCGGCGGCGATCGCTGGGTCTACCGCAAGCTGCCGGCGCGCGATCTGTGGGACCAGATCATGCGCTCGACCTACGACCACGCCGAACCTGGCGTGCTATTCCTCGACCAGATCAACCGCGACAACAACCTCTCGTACTGCGAAAACATCGCCGCCACCAACCCCTGCGCCGAACAGCCGCTGCCGCCTTATGGCTGCTGCTGCCTGGGCTCGGTCGACCTGACGCGTTTCGTGCGCGAACCCTTCACCGAGCAAGCCCGGCTCGACGCTGACGCCTTCACCAAAGTCGTCCAGGTCGCCGTGCGCATGCTCGACAACGTGCTCGACGTCACCGTCTGGCCACTGCCCCAGCAGCAGCAGGAGGCGCGCAGCAAGCGCCGCGTCGGCCTGGGTTTCACCGGCCTGGGCGACGCGCTGGTGATGCTCGGCCTGCGCTACGACACGGCGCCGGCGCGGGCGATGGCGCGGCGCATTTCCGAGCTGATGCGCGACGCCTCGTACGAGGCCTCGGTCGAACTGGCGCGCGAGCGCGGCGCCTTCCCGCTTTTCAACGCCGACCTGTACCTGAGCGCCGGCACCTTCGCATCCAGGCTGCCGCAGCCGCTGAAAGAGCGCATCCGCAGCCAGGGCCTGCGCAACTCGCACCTGCTGTCGATCGCGCCCACCGGCACCATCAGCCTGGCTTTCGCCGACAACGCCAGCAACGGCATCGAGCCGGCCTACAGCTGGCACTACACGCGCAAGAAGCGCATGCCCGACGGCAGCCTCAAGGAGTACGCGGTCGAGGACCATGCCTGGCGGCTGTTCCGCCATCTGAAGGGCGACAGCGCGGCGCTGCCGCCGGCCTTCGTGACCGCGCTGGAGATGAGTGCGCAAGCCCATGAAGCGATGGTGGCCGCGGTCGCGCCGTGCATCGACACCGCCATTTCCAAGACCGTCAACGTCGCCGAGGACTACCCCTATGCCGACTTCCAGGACCTCTACCTGGCAGCCTGGCGTTCGGGGCTGAAAGGCCTGGCCACCTACCGGCCCAACGCCGTGCTGGGCTCGGTGCTCAGCGCCGGCGTCAAGCCGGCCGCCACCGAAGCGGCCGTGCCGTTGCAGATCGACGCCAACCAGCGCCTGGCGCTGGACCGCCAGCCGGCGCCGGTGCTGTCGTCGCTGCGCTGGCCGGGCCGGCCCGAGCTGCCCTCGGGCAACCCGGCCTGGACCTTCATGGTTCAGCACCCGTTCGGCGACTTCGCGCTCTTCGTCGGCGAACTCGCGCCACAGGCTGGTGGCGCGCCGCAGCCTTTCGAAGTCTGGGTCAACGGCGCCGAACAGCCGCGCGGCCTGGGCGCGCTGGCCAAGACCTTGTCGATGGACTTGCGCGCCAACGACGCCGCCTGGCTGCAGCTCAAGCTCGACGCCCTGGCCACCGTGGCCGAAGAGCGCCCGTTCGAGATGCCGTTCCCGCCGCATGGCGAGAAGCGCCTGTTCCCCGGCGTCGTCGCTGCCACTGCCGCTGTCGTGCGCTGGCGCTGCGAGCAGCTCAAGGCCTTGCCGCGCAGCGGCAAGACCGGCCCGACGCCGGTGCTCGACGCCATGTTCAGCCGCGACGAGCCGCGCACCGGCCCGTCGGGCACGCTGGCCTGGTCGGTCGACATCGACAACCCGGCCAGCGGCGAAGCCTTCACCTTGACGCTGAAGGAAGTGACGCTGCCCGACCACGACGGCGGCACCGTGACCCGGCCCTGCGCGGTCGGCTTCTCGGGCAACTACCCGCGTGCGCTCGATGGGCTGGCGCGGCTGCTGTCGCTGGACATGCGCGTCATCGACCCGGCCTGGATCGGCATGAAGCTGCGCAAGCTGCTCAACTACGCCGAGCCGCTGGGTCACTTCATGGCCTTCGTGCCCGGGCTGCCGCACGGCGAACGGCGCCAGCAGACCTGGCCGTCGACGGTGGCCTACCTGGCGCGGCTCATCATCCACCGCTACGCCATGCTCGGCGTGCTCGACGAACAAGGCTTGCCGCTGCGCGAGATGGGCGTGCTCGAGTCCCCAGGCCAGCAAGGCGAGCGCAGCACCGTGCTGCCGGGCAAACCGTGCCCGGAATGCGGCAACTCGACGGTGATCCACAAAGACGGCTGCGACTTCTGCACCGCCTGCGGTTACGTCGGTCAGTGCGGCTGACGGCCGGCGCCAAGCGCCCTTGCACAAGGCCTTGCCAGGCCTTGTGCAGGCCATCCGCGGGATAATGGCGGGTTCCCCCGCAGCCCCACCCCCGCAAAGACGCCATGGCCCAGTACGTATTAGCGAAACAACTGTCCGGCTTCGCCGGCCTCCACTCGCTCCGCTCACGGAGGGCCACGTAATGGCACAGTATGTTTTCACGATGAACCGCGTCGGCAAGACCGTGCCGCCGAAGCGCCAGATTCTCAAGAACATCTCCTTGTCGTTCTTCCCCGGCGCCAAGATCGGCATGCTCGGCGTCAACGGCTCGGGCAAGAGCACCTTGCTGAAGATCATGGCCGGGGTCGACACCGAGATCGAGGGCGAAGCCACGGCGATGCCGGGACTGAAGATCGGTTACCTGCCGCAGGAGCCCCAGCTCGACCCCGACCAGACCGTGCGCGAAGCCGTCGAACAAGGCATCGGCGGCGTGCTGGCGGCCAAGAAGCGGCTCGACGAGGTCTACGCCGAATACGCCGAAGAGAATGCCGACTTCGACAAGCTGGCCGCCGAACAGGCCGAGCTCGAAGCCGTGATCGCTGCCGCCGGCTCGGAGAACACCGACTTGCAGCTCGAACTGGCCGCCGACGCGCTGCGCCTGGCGCCCTGGGACGCGATGATCGGCACCTTGTCGGGCGGTGAGAAGCGCCGCGTCGCGCTGTGCCGGCTGCTGCTGTCCAAGCCCGACATGCTGCTGCTCGACGAGCCCACCAACCACCTGGACGCCGAATCGGTCGACTGGCTCGAGCAGTTCCTGCAGCGTTTCCCCGGCACCGTGGTGGCCATCACCCACGACCGCTACTTCCTCGACAACGCCGCCGAGTGGATCCTGGAGCTCGACCGCGGATCCGGCATCCCCTGGAAGGGCAACTACTCCGACTGGCTGGAGCAGAAGGAAAAGCGCCTGGAGAGCGAGCAAAAGAGCGAAGACGCGCGCATGAAGGCGATGAAGGAGGAACTCAAGTGGGTGCGCTCCAACGCCAAGGCGCGCCAGACCAAGAGCAAGGCCCGACTGGCGCGCTTCGAGGAGCTCAGCGACGTCGAATACCAGAAGCGCAACGAGACCAACGAGATCTTCATCCCGGTGGCCGAGCGCCTGGGCAACGAGGTGATCGAGTTCAAGGGCGTCAGCAAAGGCTTTGGCGACCGCCTGCTGATCGACAACCTGAGCTTCAAGGTGCCGGCCGGCGCCATCGTCGGCATCATCGGCCCCAACGGCGCCGGCAAGTCGACGCTGTTCCGCATGATCCAGGGCGTGGAGAAGCCCGACTCGGGCGAAGTGGCGATCGGCAAGACCGCGCAGCTCGCCTTCGTCGATCAGAGCCGCGAAAGCCTGGCCGACGACAAGACGGTCTGGGAAGACGTTTCCGGCGGCCTGGACAACATCATCGTCGGCAAGTTCGTGATGCCCAGCCGGGCCTACCTGGGGCGCTTCAACTTCAAGGGCAACGACCAGCAAAAGCGCGTCGGTTCGCTGTCCGGCGGTGAGCGCGGCCGGCTCCACCTGGCCAAGACCCTGGCGCGCGGCGGCAACGTGCAGATGCTCGACGAGCCGTCCAACGACCTTGACGTCGAAACCCTGCGCGCGCTCGAAGAAGCGCTGCTCGAGTTCGCCGGCTCGGCGAT
>JAUYAJ010000061.1 GCA_030693565.1 Rubrivivax sp. | reverse complement strand
TGTGGATCGCGCACCTCGACGCACAGCGCGGTGCGTGTCAGCCAGCCGGCGGATTCGTGGCGTTCCGGCACCGCGTCGGGGGCTTTGGCAGGCGGCGTCGCCGGGTCGTGCGGCGAGCTGCCGGCGAGCGCAGCGCCGGCTTGCACGCCGACCAGCCCGCCTTCGGCAAAACCGCCACCGGCGCGGTGCGCGTTGTAAGTCACCGACGCGCTGCGCACTTGGCCGACACCCGGCAACGGCACCTGCGGCGCGAACGGATCGGGCGTCTGGACGGCCGGCCGGTCGGCCGGCTTGGCCCAGGGCAGCGTGTCCAGCGGCAGCCGGTAGCCCATCGGCGAGTCACCGGGGGTCAGGCACAGCCGCTGGTCGCGCAGCGGCCAGGCGCCACTGATCCACTCGGGCCCGGCCCGGCCGCGGACCAGTTCCCGCTTGATGGGCAGCACGTAGCCGACCACGCCGTCCAGCCCCTGGCTGAACACACGGCGCAGCCGCGCGCGCTCGAGTTCGTCGTCGAGCCTGGAGTCCAGCGGATCGACGTTGACCGGCAGCCGGCCTTCGCGCCACAGGTAGTACCAGGTGTCTTCGTGCGCCGGCATCACGAACCGGGTCTCCAGGCCCAGGCGCCGGGTCAGCGCCGTGATGAAGGTCTGGGCATCGGCCGTGGTGTGCTGCTGTGGTGTGCTCTCGTCGGCGAACAGGCCGGGGTCGGCCCAGCAGGGTTCGCCGTCGGCGCGCCAGCAGATCGACAAAGCCCAGCGCGGCAACTGTTCGCCCGGGTACCACTTGCCCTGGCCGAAGTGCAGGAAACCGCCGCGCCCGTAGCGGTCGCGCAGCCGCTGCACCAGTTCGGTGGCCAGGCCGCGTTTGGTCGGCCCGAGCGCGTCGGTGTTCCATTCGGCGCCGTCGCGGTCGTCGACCGAAACGAAGGTCGGCTCGCCGCCCATCGTCAGCCGCACGTCCTGCTGCGCAAGCTGGGCATCGACCGTGTGGCCCAGACCGAGCACGGCCTGCCATTCGTCCTCGGTGTAAGGCTTGGTGACACGCGGCGACTCGTAGATGCGCGTGATCGCCATCCGGTGCTCGAAACTCACCTCGCACTCGTCAACGGCGCCGCTGACCGGCGCCGCCGTCGACGGCTCGGGCGTGCAGGCCACCGGGATGTGGCCTTCGCCGGCGAGCAGGCCCGAGGTCGGGTCGAAGCCGATCCAGCCCGCGCCCGGCAGATAAACCTCGCACCAGGCGTGCAGGTCGGTGAAGTCGATCTCGGTGCCCGACGGGCCGTCGAGCGACTTCAGGTCGGGTTTGAGCTGGATCAGGTAGCCCGAGACGAAGCGCGCCGCCAGCCCGAGGTGGCGCAGCGTCTGCACCAGCAGCCAGCCGGTGTCGCGGCACGAGCCGCTGCCGTTGTCCAAGGTCTGCTCGGGCGTCTGCACGCCGGGCTCCATGCGCACCAGGTAGCCGATCTCCGCTTGCAGGCGCTGGTTGAGCGCGACCAGGAAGTCGATCGTCACCTGCGGCGCCAGATCGATGCTGTCGACGAAGGCTGCGAACTTCGGCGTCAGCTCGCCCTTGGCCAGGTAGGGCGCGAGGTCGTGCGCCAGTTCGGCTTCGTAGACAAAAGGAAACTGCTCGGCTTGCGGCTCGAGGAAGAAATCGAAAGGGTTGTGCACCGCCATCTCGGCCACCAGGTCGACAGTGACCTTGAATTCCGTGGTCGGCTCCGGAAAGACCAGCCGCGCCAGGTGGTTGGCAAAGGGATCCTGCTGCCAGTTGAGGAAATGCTCGGCGGGCTCGACGGTCAGAGAATAGCTGAGGATGCGGGTGCGGCAATGCGGCGCCGGACGCAGGCGCACGACCTGCGGCGACAAGGCGACGCGGCGGTCATAGCGGTAATGCGTGACATGGTTCAGCGCGACATGGATGGACACGGGCAACACTCCTCAGCGATGGGCGGCAGTTTGCGGCGGGTTCGCGCCGGCGGCGCCCGCGGCCGCCGATGCTGCGCCGGATGGCACGGACCGATGATGCCAGTAACGACGTGCCCGCTCGCGTTCGCAGTGGCTGGCGCCGTCGGCTGCGAGCGTCCAGGCGCCACAGCGGTCGCTGCGCACAAAGCTGATGCCGCGCGCCTCGTAGCGCGCCTGCACGTCGGGTGCCGGGTGGCCGTAACGGCTGCGGTAGGCGGCCTGCACCACCGCCGTGTGCGGAGCCACGGCGTCGATGAAGGCCGGCGTCGACGAAGTCCGGCTGCCATGGTGCGGCACCAGCAGCACGCTGCTGCGCAGCGCAGCGCCGCGCGCCAGCAGCGCGGCCTCCTGCGCCGCCTCGATGTCACCGCTGAGCAGCAGGCTGTGGCGCTCGCCCTGGACCCGCAGCACGCAGCTGAGCGCATTCGCCTTCGACACCGAGGCATGGTCCTCGGCGCGCGGGTGCAGGACCTCGAAGTGCACCCCGTCCCAGACCCAGGACTGGCCGGCGTCGCAGCGGCTGTGGGCGACGCCGCTGGCCAGCAGCGCGTGGTCGTCGGCCAGCGAGCTCGACAGCGCAGCCACGCCGCCATGGGCCAGCAAGGCCGCGGCGCCGCCGACATGGTCGCTGTCGCGGTGGCTCAGCATCAGCAAGTCGATGCGGGTCTCGCCGCGCGCGCGCAGCAGCGGCAGCAGCACACGCTGGCCGGCGTCGGCGGCCGGTGAGTAGCGCGGCCCGGCGTCGTAGACCAGCAGGTGGCGGCGCGTGCGCAGCAGCACCGCCGTGCCCTGGCCGACGTCGGCCACCACCGTTTCGAAGCCGCCATGCGGCGGCCGCAGCAGCGGCGGCGCCAGCAGCGGCAGCAGCAGCGGCAGCCCGAGTGCCCGCCAGCGCCACGGCAAAGGCAGCACCAGCAGCGTGCCGCCCAGCAACCCGGCAAGCGCGGCCCAGAGCGGCGCGGCCGCCGCCGTCCACTGCGCCAGCGGCCACTGCGCCAGCAACGCCAGCAGCGCCGACAGCCCTTGCACCAGCGCCCCCGCCAGCGGCCAGCAGGCCGGCACCAAGATGCCGATCAAGGCCAGCGGCGTGATCAGCAGCGTCACCAGCGGAATCGCCACCAGGTTGGCGGCAAAACCGACCAGCGACAGCTGCTGGAAGAAGATCAGCGTCAGCGGTGCCAGGCCGACGGTGGCCACGGCCTGGGTTCGCAAGCCGCCGCGCAGCGTGGCCAGCAGCCGCGCCCAGCGCGTCGCATCAATGGCCAGCCCGGCGCGGGGCGACTCCGAGGCCATCAACAGGCCGACGGCCGCGAACGAGAGCCAGAAACCCGGCTGCAGCAGCGCCCAGGGATCGATCGCCGTCACCGCCACCGCCGCCGCCAGCAGCACCAGCCGAGCCGGCCAGCGCAGGCCCAGCGTGCGCAGCAGCACGACGACGCCAATCATCCACACCGTGCGCTGCGCCGGCACGCCCCAGCCCGCCAGCACCGCATAGGCGCAGGCGCACAGCAGGCCGCCCCAGCGCGCCGCCGTGGGCGCCGGCAGCCACAGCATCAGGCGGCCGCCGCGCCGCCACAGCGCCCCGACCACGGCGCCGGCCAGCCAGGCGAACATCGTCACGTGCAGGCCTGTATATGTAACTTTAGACTACAATGACCAGATGCAACGTGTAGCTTGGTCGTACGTCCGCTTTTCAACCAAGGGTCAGTTCTCTGGGGACAGCCTGACGCGGCAGATCTCCAAGGCCCGCGAGTACGCCAAGAAGCATGACCTTCTGCTCGATGAAAGCACATACCACGACTACGGCATGTCGGCGTTCAGAGGCAAAAACGCCAAGGAAGGACTGCTTGGCGCGTTCCTCAAGGCCGTCGATGATGGGCTGATCCCGAGTGACGCGATCCTTCTGGTTGAAAGCCTAGACCGCATCAGCCGCGCAAACATCATGGATGCGCTTCCACTGTTCATGAGCATCATCAACCGTGGCGTAACTTTGGTGACGCTTGCGGACGGTGAAAAGGTCTACACCCGTGACGCAGTCATCAAGGACAACGGCATGTCGTTGTTCGGTTCGATGATGGTGCTCATCCGGGCGCACGAGGAAAGCGCCACAAAAAGCATGCGCGTGAAGAGCGCCAAAGCGAGCGCTCTCAAGGCTGGCAAGAAGCACGGCAAGTGCCCTGTCTGGCTCAAGCCGACCGAAGACAGACTGGGCCACACGATCATCGAGGAACAGGCGAATATCGTGCGGGAGGTGTTCAGCATGCGTGCGCAGTCCGTTGGTTCACTGCGCATCGCGCAGCATCTGAACCGTACGTACGGTTGGACATGGGGCTCACCTCAGGTGGCCCGGTTGCTCCAAAACCCAGCGGTCATAGGGACACGTGTCTCACAGGCCGGATATGAACCGCTGCTTGACCACTACCCCGCAATCATCAGCAAAGCCGAGTTCTACGACGTGCAGCAGTTGATGTCGGGTGCTATCGGCACAAAGCGTGGTCGCCGCGCTGATGACGAGCCCAACATCTTTACCGGCCTGCTGTTCTGCGCGCACTGCGGCTCACGTCTGCGGTTTTCCAGGGCCAGCAAGACGGTCACACAGCGGTACGTACGGTGTGAGCAGGCCATCAACGGCAAGCGGTGCGATTTCGAGGGATACGTGAACTACGACGCCCTGGAAAAGGAAGTCATCGGCTGGTTGCTGCTCGATCAAGACGATGACTTTGTCGCACTGCTGGACAAGAAGCCAGCACGCAAGGTCGTGTCGGACGCTGAAGTAAAGGCGCTGAAAGAGCAGCAGGCGCGGTTGATTGATCTTGCCGCGTCAGGCGTCATGAACGCGCGGGTGATCACTGAAAAGCTGAACGCGCTTGAAATGCAGATCAGACACCACGAAACAACCCTGGTCGAGCCTGAAGCCGACGACCGCATGTTTGCCGAGAAGGCGTGGGCGCTGGTGGAGAGACACGAAGACGCAACCTTTGCGGTGGCTGACGGCGAAAACCCGCAAACCCTATATGCGGTGCGCCGCGAACTCAAAGCTGCGTTCCATCGGTCCCTTCGGCGGATCAACGTCTTTGCTGAACACCGCATCGAAGACACGGTGCACTGCAAGTTCAGCGTGCAGTTCCGTGGGTACGATGGCGAACCGGTCCGTGAGTACAAGCGCCCTGCCTTGAACAACGTCAAGGGCGTGTTGAATGGGCGTTGACGAGGTCGTGAAGTGAGGCCCGTCGGTCCACCTGTCTACCGACCCACAATGATGTGATTCAGCCGACCTCGTCAGGGCTAATAGTGCAGGGACATCATGTTGAGCGCCATCCCCCGTCGGTATGCGCCCTTCCACCCCCCCAAAGTGGGAGACAGGAAAGGTGTGGCTGATGGCCAGCAGTGCAAGGTCAAC
>JAUYAJ010000060.1 GCA_030693565.1 Rubrivivax sp. | reverse complement strand
GGCGCCGGCATCCAGCTCGGCCCGAACGCCTTCGCCGCCTTCGACGCCCTGGGCGTTGGCGAGCCCGCGCGCGGCCGAGCCGTCTACACCGACGAGATGGTGATGACCGACGCGCTCGACGAGACCGTGGTCGGCCGCATCCCGCTCGGTGCCGCGTTTCGCCAGCGCTTCGGCAACCCCTATGCGGTGATCCACCGCGCCGACGTGCACTTGTCGCTGCTCGAAGGGGTGCGGGCCAGTGGGCGCATCGAGCTGCGCAGCTCGACCGCCGTCACCGGTTTCGAGCAAGACGAAGCCGGCGTCACCGTGCACGACGCTGGCGGCGGCCGCCACCGCGGGCTGGCGCTGATCGGCGCCGACGGCGTCAAGTCGGTGGTGCGCCAGCACTGTGTGGGCGACGCAGCGCGGGTGTCGGGCCATGTGGTCTACCGCGCCGTCGTCGAGCGCGCCGACTTCCCCGCCGACCTGCAATGGAACGCCGCCGCGATCTGGGTCGGCCCGAACTGCCACCTGGTGCACTACCCGCTGCGCGGCGGCGAGCAGTACAACGTCGTCGTCACCTTCCACAGCCGCGAGCGTGAGGAATGGGGCGTGCGCGAAGGCAGTCGCGCCGAAGTGCAAAGCTACTTCGAAGGCATCTGCCCGCGCGCCCGTCAGCTGATCGACTTGCCCAGGAGCTGGAAGCGCTGGGCCACGGCCGACCGCGAGCCGATCGCGAACTGGACCCATGGCCGCGCCACGCTGCTCGGCGACGCTGCCCACCCGACGCTGCAATACCTGGCCCAAGGCGCCTGCATGGCGCTCGAAGACGCGGTCACGCTGGGCGCGGCGGTGCGTGTGCACGGCAGCGCGCGCAGCCATGATTTCGGCGCCGCGTTCGCGCACTACCAGCGCTCGCGCGTGGCGCGCACGGCGCGTGTCGTGCTGTCGTCGCGCGAGATGGGCCGCATCTACCATGCCAAGGATGTCGAGCGCCTGGTGCGCAACGACTTGTGGCGCGGGCGCACACCGGAGCGTTTCTACGACGCGATGGAATGGCTGTACGGCTGGCGCGCCGACGACTGCCTGGCCGACTGAAACAAGCTGCTGCGGAGACGCGACGATGACTGAACTGGGCCGACTCGAAGACCTGCCACTGGACTACCGCGAGGCACTGACGCGGCAGAACCTGGTGCCGCTGTGGCCCAGTCTGCGCGGCGTGATGCCGGCGCACAAGCCGCGGCCGAACACACGCGCCACCATGTGGGCCTACCAGGCGCTGCGCCCGCTGCTGCTGCAGGCCGGTGAGCTGACGCCGATCGAGAAAGCCGAGCGCCGCGTGCTGGTGCTGGCCAACCCCGGCCATGGGCTGGAGAAGATGCAGGCCAGCGCCGCCATCTACCTGGGCATGCAGCTGCTGCTGCCGGGCGAATGGGCGCCGTCGCACCGCCACACGCCCAACGCCGTGCGCATGATCGTCGAAGGCGAGGGCGCCTACACCACGGTGGACGGCGTGCGTTGCCCGATGGCGCGCGGCGACCTCATCCTCACGCCCACCGGCCTGTGGCACGAGCATGGCCACGACGGCAGCGCGCCGGTGGTCTGGCTCGACGTGCTCGACCTGCCGCTGGTGCACTACCTGGAGGCTTCGTACCACGTCGACGGTGAACGCCAGGCCGTGCAGGCCGGCGGCGAGCCTGCGGTTCTTACCCATGGCCTGCGGCCGGCGCCGCTGTTCGAGCGCGAGCGCAGTGCCTCCCCGATGCTGCGCTACCCCTGGGTCGATGCGCGCGCCGCCTTGCTGGCGCTGGCGGCGCAGCGGCCGGCGCTGGAAGCGGTGCAACTGGCCTACGTCAACCCGGAGACCGGCGCCGACGCCGAGAACATCCTCGGCTTTTACGCCTTGATGCTGCGTCCGCGGCAGCAGCTGCGGCTGCCGGCGCGCTCACCGGCGTCGGTGTTCCATGTCATCGAAGGCGGGGTCGAGGTCAGCGTCGAGGCGCAGCGCTTCAGCCTTGCCGAAGCCGACACCTGCTGCGCACCGGGCTATACCGCGGCGACGCTGCGCAATCAGGATGGCAGCGCGCCGGCCTTCGTCTTCGTCGCCGACGAGACCCCGCTGCACCGCAAGCTGGGCATCTTCGAGGACCGCGGCTGACGCCAGCGAATCAGCTGGTGCGTGCGAGCCCGCGCAGCAGCGGCGCGGCGCGCAAGCTGCCGACCTCGATGCCGTTCCAGTTCTTCAAAGTCACGTCGCTGAGGCTGCGCAGCAAGCTGGCGGCGTCACCGGCCAGCGGCAGCAAGGCTTCGATCACCGCCGCCATCACCACCTCGCAGGCACGCGCGTTGTTGCCGTCGTCGACCTTGATCGCCACCCCGAGGCCGAGCTCGGGCAGCGCGGCGCAGAACACGCCTTCGGCGCCGACCTTGCAGAACACGCGCTCGCCCAGGCATTCCATCACCCGGGTGTCGAAGCGGCCCGTGCCGCCCACCATGAAAGGCGCCGCAGCCACCGCGGCGCGCAGCCGCCGCGCCGCACGCGCCTGGCCTTCGCGCAGACCGGTGCCAGCGCCAACGCGGGCGAAGGCCAGCGCCAGATGGCGCAGCGGAATCGCGTAGGTGGGGATCGAACAGCCGTCGGTGCCGCGCGCGGTGCGCTCGAGGTCGTAGCCGGTGGTCGATTGCAGCGCCGCCGTGACCTCGCGCATCACCGGGTGCTCGGGCTGGATGTAGCCCGACAGAAAAGCGCGCGCGTCGCGCCCGTCCGCCATCGCGCAGCCCAGGCAGGCGAAGCCGGCGTGTTTGCCCGAGCAGTTGTTGTGCAGCGCGCTGGGCTGCTGGCCCAGCCGCGCCATCTCGCGCTGGAAGGGTTCGCGGTAAGGCCAGTGGGCGCCGCATTCGAGCGCACTGGCATCCAGGCCGGCCTTGGCCAGCATGGCGGCGGCGCCGTCGACATGGCCTTGCTCGCCGTTGTGCGAGGCGCAGGCCAGCGCCAGTTCGGCGTCGCTGAGTTGCCAGCGTTCGGCGGCGCCGCTCTCGACCAGCGGCAAGGCCTGCAAGACCTTGACGGCAGAGCGCGGGAAGATCGGCCGCTCGATGTCGCCGATCTGGCTGTGCACGGCGCCGTCGGCGTCGACGATGGCGAGCGCACCGCGGTGCGCCGACTCCAGGATGCCGCCACGGAAGGCTTCGACGAGGATAGGGTTGGATGTCATGCCGTGACTGTAGCGCCGGCCGTGACAATGCCGGCATGTCCCCACCCGTTCCCGCTGGCGCCGCCTTGCTCGGCGTCGACTTCAGCAGCGCGCCGAGCCGGCGCAAACCCATCACCGTGGCGCGCGGCCGGCTGCACGGCGCCGTGCTGCGCCTGGACAGCCTCGACGCCTTGCCGCAGCTGGCTGGCTTCGAAGCCTTGCTGGCCGAACCCGGCCCCTGGCTGGGCGCTTTCGACTTTCCGTTCGGCCTGCCGCGCGAATTTGTCGACGCGCTGGCACTGGGCGCCACGGCCGCCGCGGTGAGCGCCGAAGTGCACCGGCGCTGCGCCGATCGCATGGCCTGGCGGGCGCTGATCGACGGCTGGAACAACGGCCGCCCCGCCGGCCGCAAGCTCCCGCACCGGCGCTGCGACGGCGCGCTGCCCGGCGTCACCTCGACCAGCCCGCTGCAGACGCGCTACGTGCCGGTGGGCTTGATGTACTTCGAAGGCCTGGCGCGGCTGCTGGCCGCCGGGTTGACACTGCCGCAGCTGCACGAAGCCGACCCGCAGCGCATCGCCGTCGAGGGTTACCCGGGGCTGCTGGCCTTCGAGCTGGCGGGCCGGCGTTCCTACAAGAACAGCGCCGAGGCCGACCGGCTGATCGCGCGCAAAGACATCGTCGACGCGCTCGAACAAGGCCGCACCCGCCTGGCGCTGCGCCTCAAGCTCAGCCATGCGCAGCGTGAAGCGCTGGTCGACGACGCGTCGGGTGACCGCCTCGACGCCGTGCTGTGCTTGCTGCAGGCGGGCTGGGCCAGCACCCGGCCTGGCTGCGGGCTGCCGGCCGCTGTCGACCCGGTGGAAGGCTGGATCGTCAGCGCCTGATATGCGCTCGCGACATTGCGCACCCATCTGGCGCGTCATCTGGCCAGTCGTTACGGCGTCCACAACCGGTTGGACGGGCCGACGCGCGCAACCGGTGGGCGCGGAATCGGGACGGCGGGGCGCTGCGCTGCGCTCATGTCCCCCGGCGTCGGCCTGCGGCCGACCCCTCCTCCTTGAATTCGCTCCACACAGCGCCCCATCGTCCCGATCTGGCACCCGCGCGGTGTCCGACGGTCGCAAGCGGCCAGCCGGCGTCCTTGGCTCGCGCTACGTGGGTGCGTCATCGCCCGTGCGTGGCCAGGCTGCAGGCGCACGCGCCGACGAGTCGTGGTGGCGCACAAGTCATGGGAATGAAGGCAAGTGCATATGAGCAGCGCGTGCGGTTTGCGCATGACGTGGTGAACTGCGCTTGCCGCGTGGCGAAAGCGCGCGACCGGCCGCGTGAGCGGTGTTAACTTGGCGGCCATGTCCCACATGTTGCCCCGACTCTCCCGGCGGCCACCGCCGATGCTCTGGTGGGCCTATGCCGGCATGGTGCTGGCCATCGGCGGGCTGCTGGGGCTGGCCGAGTTGCAGCGCTACCTGGCCGCCGGCGGCCGGCACGCGTGGGAGCCCTTTCTGTGGGAACTCAGCTCGCTCGCTGCCACCGGACTGCTCGGGCCCGCGGTCTATCGCTGGCATGCTGCCGGCCTGACGCGCGCACGCTGGGTCCAGGGCGCGCGCCATGCGCTGGGCGCGCTGGTCTACGTGATGCTGCACGTGGCCGGCATGTTCGGTTTGCGCTTTGCCGTCTATGCGCTGACCGGCGTCGTCTACGAGCCTGGAAGCGCGGCGCAGATCCTGAGCTACGAAGCCGGCAAGGACCTGGCGAGCTACGCGCTCATCGTCGCGATCTGCCACGCCCTGTGGCTTTACGCCCAGGCGCAGCGGCGCCAGCAGGACCTGATCCGACTGCGCGCCGAGCTGGCCGAAGCGCGGCTGTCGCGCCTGGCCGAGCAGATCCAGCCGCACTTCCTGTTCAACACGCTGAACCTGATTTCTTCGCTGATGCACGAGAACGTCGAGCGGGCCGACCGCATCCTGTGCGATCTGGCGCAGTTGCTGCGCCAGGCATTGGCGGCGCAAGAGGCCGGCACCCACAGCCTGGCGCAGGAGCTGACGCTGGTCGAGCCCTACCTGGCGATCATGGGCGAGCGCTTTGGCGAGCGGCTGTCGGTCAGTGTCGACGTCACGAAGGAGGCGCGCGACTGCCTGCTGCCGGCCTTGCTGCTGATCTCGCCGGTGGAGAACGCGATCAAGCATGGCGTGGCGCGGTCGAGCGAACCGGTCCGGGTCGAGGTGCGTGGCTGGGTCGAGGCCGGCGTGTTGCACCTGAGCGTGGCCAACAGCGGCGCGGCACCCGAGCGCGCCCACCGTGGCGGCGCGCTCGGCCTGGCCAACCTGCGCGAGCGGCTGCACACGCTGTTCGGCCAGGCCGCTGCGATGCAGTTGACCCCGGGGCCGGACGGCGGCTGCGTGCTGAGCCTGCAGCTGCCGGCGCGCCAATGAAGCTGCTGGTCGTCGACGACGAGCCCCCGGCACGCGCCAAGCTGCGCCGGCTGCTCGCCCAGCTGCCCGCCGTCAGCGCGGTGATCGAGGCGGGCGATGCCGACGAAGCGCTGAGCCTCGCCGCCCAGCACAGCCCCGAGGCCGCGATCCTGGACATCCAGATGCCCGGCCGCAGCGGGCTCGAGCTGGCGCTGGACCTGCCGGCCGCCATGGCCTGCGCCTTCAGCACCGCCTTCGATCAGTACGCGGTACAGGCATTCGAGCTCAACGCTGTCGACTACTTGCTCAAGCCATTCACCGCCGAGCGCCTGGCCCAGACCGTGCTGAGGCTGCAGCAGCGCGCTGCTGCGCCGCCGGCGCCGCAGCGCGGCGCCTTGCTGACGGCCTTGCAGCAACTGCAGCCGGTGCCTGCGCATTGGCTGGTGCCCCAGCGCAGCGGCGGCTTGAAGCGCCTGGCGTTGGCCGAGGTCGAGTGGGTGGCCGCCGCCGACAACTACATCGAGCTGCACGCGCCGCCGGCCTGCCATCTGGCGCGCCACACCTTGGCCGACTTTCTGGCGCACGCCAATGCGGCCGGCTTCGTGCGCGTGCACCGCTCGCATGCGGTCAATGCGGCGCACATCGTCGCCATCGCGGCGCTGCCGCGCGGCGAGGCCGAGCTGACGCTCAGATCGGGCCAGCGGCTGCGCGTCTCGCGCGGCCACCGCGCGAATCTCGTGTAGCCGGCCCCGGCCGGCGCGCATGTCGCCCCAGCGTGCTGGCCGCGGCACGCCCGCCAAGGCAAGCTGGCGCGATGCAAACATCACCTGCGATCGCCCAACGACTCTTCTTCCTCGACTGGCTGCGCGTCATCGCTTTTGCGCTGCTCGTGCCCTACCACGTCGGCATGTATTACGTGACCTGGGACTGGCATGTCAAGAGCGCGGCGGCGGGGCCGGCGATCGAGCCGCTGATGATGCTCAGCGCACCGTGGCGGCTGTCGCTGCTGTTCTTCGTTGCCGGCGCCGCCAGCCAGGCGCTGCTGCAAAGGAACGCCGGTGCAGGCTTCGTCCGCCAGCGCTCCAAGCGGCTGCTGTGGCCGCTGCTGTTCGGCATGCTCGTCATCGTGCCACCGCAAAGCTACTTCGAGGTCACGACCCGGTTCGGCTACGGCGGCAGCTATGCCGACTTCATGCCGCTCTACCTGCAGGGCCATCGAGGCTTTTGCCGCGGCGCTGACTGCCTGGTTCTGCCGACCTGGAATCACTTGTGGTTCCTGCCTTATCTGTGGCTTTACAGCCTGCTGGGCTGGGCACTCGTGCGCGGGGCGCCGGGCTGGCTCGACCGCCTGGCGGGCTGGCTGACACGGCGCGAACCGTGGCAGCTGCTGCTGGTGCTGCCGCTGCCGCTGATGGCGGCGCGCTTGCTGGTCGGGCGCTTCGCGTCGACCCACAACCTGGTCTGGGACTGGTACAACCACGCGCAGTATCTGAGCATCTTCCTGATCGGGCTGTTGATCGCGCGCAGCGGCCCGGGCCTGTGGGACGCCATGCGGCGCTTGCGCTGGCCGGCGCTGTGGCTGGCCTTGCTGGGCTGGGTGCTGATCCTGGGCTACTTCCAGGCGTACGAGAAATTCGCGCCGCCCGAGGCGCTGCGCTTCGCCCAGCGCCTGCTCTACGGCAGCCTGCAGTGGTGGGCCATCGTTGCGGCCAGTGGCTTCGCCCGCCAATGGCTGGACTTCGACAGTGCCGCGCTGCGCTGGCTGACGCCGGCCGTGTTCTGCGTCTACATGCTGCAGCAGACGGTGATCGTGCTGCTGACCCGCGTGCTGCAGCCATGGCACTTGCCGGCCCTCGCGGAAGGGCTGCTGCTGATCGTGTCCACCTTCGCCTTGTGCCTGGCTGCTTATGCGCTGGCCCAGCGGGTGCCGCTGCTGCGCGGCGCGCTCGGCATCAGCCGCTGGCCGGGCCTGCGGCGGCCACCCGATCAAGCCCGGCCCGGGCGGGGCTGCTGACGCGGCGCCGCGGCGCTTCGTCAGACCCGGACGACCTCGGGTTTGAGTGACCAGAGGATCGCCAGCACATCGTTTTGTGTCGCCGCGTCGATGTCGTTCGTCTTCAATGCCGCCATCGCGTCGTCGACGACGGCGACGAACTCCTGTTCGCTGATGTTCATGCCCTTGTGCGTCGTCACCATGTCCTGGCCGGTGTAGGCCTCGGGCCCACCCGATCCGGCGCAGAAGAACTCGACCGCGCGGCGCTCGACGCGCGCGAGGTCTGCGCTGTTCTCGTAGCGTGCCTTCACCGTCGGGTTGGCCATGTGGTTCTTCATCAGGTCTGCGGTGATGCGGGTGATGCCTTCGCGGCGTCCCAGCCGCTCGTACAGAGATGTAGGGATCGGGTTCATGTTGTCGGTCTCCTTGAAGGGTGGGCGGATCCAGTGCCGGACCCGCTGACATTCAGCCTACGCAGCGCTTGTTCCTGGAACGTTCCTGGCGCCGCGTGCAGGGCGCGGGCCAGTTCGCGGCGCTCGGTGGCATCGACACCGCGCTCGACCAAGGTCGCGTCGATGTCGTCGCGCACCGCCGACCACTCGCCTTCGCTGAAGTGCATGCCGGCGTACGGCGTGCCGATGCCGCAGGCATCGCGTGGCGGCGGTCCACCCGCGCAGGCCGCGAGAAACACTTCGCTGAGCGCCTTCAGCTGCGGCAGGTCTTTGCCGCGCCAGCGCGGCGCCAGCAGCGGGTTGGCGGCGTGGCGGTCAACGGCGTCGTCGGCGATGGCCGCAAGGCCCGCGGCGCTGCCGAGTCGCTGGTAGAGGCTGACGGTCATGGCCGCGGTGTCCGCAGCAACCGCAGCCACGACGCGTATTCGACGACGCCGGCGCTGGCGTCGCCACCCAGGTCGCGGCGCAGCATGCGCAGGGTGCCGGCGATCGCCTGCTCCAGGCAGGCCAGCGCCTGCAGCGTCAGCGGCTGCGGCAGCGTCACGAGAGCGGGGTCGGAATCAGGAACGGGAACGGTGAGTTGCAGTGAGTTCATGAGGGGCTCCTGGGGTGTCTGGCGGACCCCGGTGGGCCCACCTGGACACAGCGTGCCGGTCCGGCGTTCCTGGATCGTTCCTCGCCCGCCGGGGACTTGCTGGCAGCGCAGGCAGGCCCCAGACTGGTCTGCATGGACCCGCACGACACTGACTTGCCGATCGACACGCCGTGCCGCCTGGAAGCCTTCGTGCTCGGGCGCTTCGCGGTGGCGATCGACGGCGCCGAGATCGCCGCAGCCAGCTGGCCCAGCCTGCGCGCCACCCACCTGGTGCAACTGCTGAGCCTGCGGCCGCGCCAGCGTCTGACGCGCGACGCGGTGATCGACGCCTTGTGGCCGCAACTCGAACCCGACGCCGGTGCGGCCAACCTGCGCAAGGCGGCGCACCACGCGCGCCAGGCGCTGGGCCGCCAGGATGCCATCGTGCTGCAGGCCGGCGAGGTGCTGCTGTGGCCTGGCCGGCCCATCGCCGTCGACGCGCAGCGCTTCGAGCAAGCGGCTGACGCGGCCTTGCAGACCCGTGATCCGGCCGCCTGCGCCGAAGCGGCCAGCGCCTATGGCGGCGACCTGCTCCCCGGGGCGCGTTTCGAGGCCTGGACCGAACCGGACCGCGAACGCCTGCACGCCCGCCACCTGCAGTTGCTGCGCGCCAGTGCGCAGTGGGAGCCACTGGCGCGGCTGGACGCTGAAGACGAACCCAGCCACCGGGCGCTGATGCAGCGTGAACTCGACGCCGGCAACCGCGCCGCGGCCTTGCGCTGGTATGCACACCTGCGCGAGGCCTTGCAGCACGGCCTGGGCGTGCCCCCTGACGCGCAGACCGAGGCGCTGTACGAGCAGTGTGTTGCCGGCCTGCAGGCCGCCGGCCCGGCCTTCGTCGGGCGCGCGCTGGAATGCGCGCAGCTCAGCGCCTGGCTCGGCATGGCGGCTGGCGAGCGGCCCGGCGGCATCGTGCTGCGCGGGCCGGCCGGCATCGGCAAGAG
>JAUYAJ010000057.1 GCA_030693565.1 Rubrivivax sp. | reverse complement strand
CTGCACGTGACCCATGGTGCGGTGAGCCGCCAGGTGGCGGTGCTCGAAGCCTGGCTCGGCACACCGCTGTTCAGGCGTTCACCATCGCAGTTGACGCTGACCGACGCCGGCCGCAGCTACCTGGCCGAGGTGACGCCGGCGCTGGACCGCATCGCGGTGGCCTCGATGGACTTGCTGGAGCAGGCGGCGCCGACGGCGCTGCGCATCAGCGCGCCACCGACCTTCACGATGCGCTGGCTGATCCCGCGGCTGTCGGCCTTCCAGCGCCGCCGGCCCGAGGTGGAGGTCAAGCTGACGACCTCGATCGCGCCGGTCAACTTCGCCGAGCATGGCTACGACATCGCGATCCGCGGCGCCCACCAGCCGCTGGCCGGGGCGCGCTCGGTGGCTTTCATGACCGAGACCATCTTGCCGATCTGCCATGTCGACCTGATGGAAAAAGGCCGGCTGCGCACGCCGGCCGATCTGGCCCGCCACACGCTGATCGGCTACGGCACCGAGCCCTTCAGCTGGGCCGACTGGCTGCTGGCGGCCGGCCAGCCCGAGCTGCGCCCGGCGAGCACGCTGCGATTCGAGCAGATGTATGTGGCGCTGCAGGCGGCGGCCGAGGGCCTGGGCATCGTGCTCGTGCCGCTGTTCCTGGTCGCCGACGACATCGTCGCCGGCCGCCTGTGCGTGCCCTTCGGCACGCTGGCGGCGCGCCAGCGGCGCTATTACGCGAACGCGCCCCTGAGCGCTACCGGCAACCCGGGCGTCGAAGCCTGCTGCGACTGGCTGCTGCGCGAAGGCCGGGACACCGAGCAGTCCACCAGCGCCTGGGCGCAGGCGATGGGCTGGACGCTGTAGCGCGGCCTCGGCCGCTCAGGCCCAGGGTGGCGTCGTTGGGGTCGTTGGCGCCGGTGAAGCCGAAACCGCCGGTGACGCCGGTGGCGCCGCCTGGCCAGGCGACTGCGGTTCACCGCCGAGTGCCTCGACCAGGTCGGGGATGAGCTGGCGCAGTTCGCCGGTGGCGATGGCGGCGTCGGCGTCGAAGCCGCTGTCGCGCTCGGCAACGCCGTCGAAGACGCCGTCGACATAGCTGATCTTGCGGATCTGCAACTGCTCGGTGAGCACGAAGGAGACACGGCCACGCCAGGTCAGCGCCAGGCGCGTGGGCATCTTGCCGGCCTGGACATGGGCGCGCACGTCGTCGGTGTCGAGCGCGTGGCGCGCATAGCGCACCGCCGACTTTGTCTCGTCGGCTGACTTCAGCTCACATTCGCGGTCGATGCTGAAGCCGGCTGGCGCTTCGGCGCTGGTCAGCCATTCGGCCATCGCCACCGCCGGCGAGGTGGCGGTCTGCAACTGCAGCGCCGCCAGGCTGGGCGCGGCGGCCACCAGCGCGCTGGTGGTGGCGTCGGCGCGTGCGCTGCTGCCGGCGTCGAGCATCAGCAGGCCGGCCTCGGGGTCTATCCACACGCGCACCGAAGCCTGCTTGGTGAAGGCCTGCGGCAGCAGGTCGAGCATGGCTTCGTCCTTCAGGTCGCGGGTTTCGCGCTTGCCGGGCTTGCGGCCGGTGCTCTTTTCGATCTGCGCGGCGCGCTCCTCGGTGCGCCGGCGCACCACCGACGCGGGCAGCATCTTCTGCTCGAAACGCAGCTCGAGCAGCCACTGGCCGCCGATGATCTCGACCAGCGGCGCATGGGCGTCGCCGCGCGGCTCGACCCAGCCCAGCGACAGCGGCTGGGTCGGCGCGCAAGGCAGGAAGCGGGCCTTGTCCAGCCCGGCCAGCATGGCGTTCAGGTCGGGCACGCCGGCGGCGCCGAGGCGGTAGACGATGAGGTTCTTGAACAAGGAGAAGTCCTGGGAAAGCCGGAGCGCAGCCGGCATGGGGCGGCCGGTCGGCACGGGAGGTGATGGGGGCCGTAGGCAGGCCGCGATGCGGCCGCGCCGCCCGAGAGCCGGACGGCAGGCGAGAAGCCGCCAGTCTAGCGGAGCGCGCGGCGTGGCCTTCGCGCTGTGGTCGTCAGCGGCCCAGGTCCTGGGCGCTGACCCCGGCGATGCCCCAGTTTTCCTTGGGCACGTCGTGGATGCAGATGCGCACGTTCTCCTTCGGCGTGCCGACGGCCTCCATCAGCGCCTGGGTCACCTTCTCGATGACGGCCTTTTTCTGTTCGGTCGTGCGGCCTTCGAGCATGTAGATCTGGGCGAACGGCATCGGGGGCTCCTTCGGGTGGGGTCTGGGGCGCGCAGCTTACAGCGGCCGCGGCGAGGCTGCATTCACACCGTCAGCGTCCCCACGCTCGCGCCGCCGCAAACATAAAGCACCTGACCGGTGACGAAGCCGTTGCCGGCGTCGACGAAGAAGTCGACCGCGCGCGCCACGTCTTCGGGCGTGCCCAGGCGTTTGACGGGGATGGCGTCGGCGAGCTTGCGTTCGCGGTCGCTGTCCGCCGGCACGACGTCATGGAACATCTCGGTGCCGCGGATCGGCCCCGGGGCGACGACGTTGACGGTGATGCCCTCGCCCGCCAGTTCCAGCGCCCAGGTGCGCGCCATGCCGATCATGCCGGCCTTGGTGGCCGAGTAAGCGCTGCGCGTGGCCAGGCCGAGCGCGCCGCGCGACGACAGCAGCACGATGCGCCCGAAACGCTGCGCGCGCATCGCCGGCAGCACGGCCTGCGCGAGCACGATGGCGCTGCCCAGGTGCAGTTCGGTCAAGGCGTCCAGGTCTTCGAGCCGCACATCGGCCAGCAGCGCCGGCCGGATCACGCCGGCGTTGTGCACGAAGCGCGTGACTTCGAAGCGCGCCGCCACCTCGGCCGCGGCTTGTGCCGTCGCCCTACGGTCGGCCAGGTCGACGCCGATGTGCTGCAGGCGCGCATGTTCGAACTCGCCGCGCCGGCGCGCCAGCGACACCACCTCGTGCCCGCTGGCCAGCAGGTGCTCGACGATGACGCGGCCGATGCCGGCGCT
>JAUYAJ010000654.1 GCA_030693565.1 Rubrivivax sp. | reverse complement strand
GCCCGATTCGGTGATGGACGGCATCTCGGTCTACCAGGCGCGGCTCAACCTGGGCGAGACGCTGGCGCAGCGGGTCATCTCGACGATGCCACCGAATGAGATCGACGTCGTCATCCCGATCCCCGAGTCGAGCCGGCCGAGCGCGATGCAGCTGGCGCAGAAGATCGGCAAGCCCTACCGCGAAGGCTTCGTCAAGAACCGCTACGTCGGTCGCACCTTCATCATGCCCGGCCAGGCGGTGCGCAAGAAGAGCGTGCGCCAGAAGCTCAACGCCATCGGCGTCGAGTTCAAGGGCCGCAACGTCTTGCTGGTCGACGATTCCATCGTCCGCGGCACCACCAGCAAAGAGATCGTGCAGATGGCGCGTGAGGCCGGGGCGCGGCGTGTCTACATGGCCTCGGCGGCGCCGCCGGTGCGCTTCCCCAACGTCTACGGCATCGACATGCCGACGCCCGAAGAGTTGATTGCCCATGGCCGCACGGTGGAAGAAATCCGCGAGTACATCGGCGCCGACGCGCTGATCTACCAGGATGTCGACGCGATGAAGCGTGTCGTCGCCAAGCTCAACCCCAAGCTCGACGGCCTTGAAGCCAGTTGTTTCGATGGCCAGTACATCACCGGCGACGTCAGCGCCGCCGACTTCTTGGCGCTGGGCGCGCAGCGCCGCGCCCAGCCCGAGGACGAAGAGGGCGCGGGCGGCTCGCGCCTGGCGCTGCAAAGCGGAGACACGGCATGACGACAAAGGACGACGAAGCCGCGCGCATCGCGCGCGCGCAGCTGCCGCCCGGCCTGCGGCCCGAGACGCTGGCGGTGCGCACTGCGCTGGCGCCCAGCCAGCATGGCGAGCATTCGGAAGGCCTGTTCCTGACCACCGCGTTCGTGCAGCCGGACTCGGCCACCGCGGCGCGCCGCTTCGCGCAGATGGAAGACTTCACCTACGGCCGCACCAGCAACCCCACGGTGCGCAGCTTCGAAGCCCGGCTGGCGGCGATGGAAGGCGCCGAGGCGGCGGTGGCCACCGCCACCGGCATGAGCGCCATCCTGCTGCTGATCATGGGCTTGCTCAAGAGCGGCGACCACGTGATCTGCTCGCGCTCGGTGTTCGGCTCCACCGTCAGCCTGTTCGCCAAGGAGTTCGGCAAGTTCGGCGTCGAGACCACCTTCGTCTCGCAGACCGACATCAGCGAGTGGCGGGCCGCGCTGCGCCCGAGCACCAAGCTGCTGTTCGCCGAGACGCCGACCAATCCGCTCACCGAGGTCTGCGACATCCAGGCGCTGGCCGATCTGGCCCATGGCGCGGGCGCGCTGCTGACGGTGGACAACAGCTTTTGTTCGCCGGCACTGCAGCGGCCGCTGGCGCTGGGTGCCGACCTGGTCATGCACGCCGGCACCAAATACCTCGACGGCCAGGGCCGCGTGATGGCCGGCGCCTTGTGCGGACCGCAGCACCTGATCGCCGACGTCTTCGGCCCGACGGTGCGCACCGCCGGCATGACGCTGTCGCCCTTCAACGCCTGGGTGGTGCTCAAGGGCCTGGAGACGCTGTCGATCCGCATGAAGGCGCAGAGCGAAGCCACGCTGGCGGTGGCGCGCTGGCTGGAGGGTCAGCCTGCGGTGGCCCGCGTCTACTACCCCGGCCTGGCCTCGCACCCTCAGCATGACCTGGCGATGCGCCAGCAGTCAGGCCTGGGCGGCGCGGTGCTGTCCTTCGACCTGCGCGGCGACACGCCGGAGGCCGCGCGCGAAGCCGCTTTCTGCGTCATCGACAGCACCCGTGTGCTCAGCATCGCCACCAACCTTGGCGACACCAAAAGCATCATCACCCACCCGTCGACCACCTCGCACGGCCGCCTCACCGAGGCGCAGCGCCTGGCGGCCGGCATCGGCCAAGGCCTGGTGCGCCTGGCCGTTGGCCTGGAGCATGTCGACGACATCACCGACGACTTGCAGCGCGGGCTGCAGGCGCTGACCGAGCGGCGCAACGCATGAGCAAGGTCAGAACCCGCATCGCACCGTCGCCGACCGGCTTTCTGCACCTGGGCACGGCGCGCACGGCGCTGTTCTCCTGGGCTTATGCGCGCCACCACGGCGGCGAGTTCGTGCTGCGCATCGAAGACACCGACGTTGCCCGCTCGACCCAGGAATCGGTCGACCAGATCCTGGCCGCGATGCGCTGGCTGGGGCTGGAGTTCGACGAAGGCCCGATCTACCAGATGCAGCGGCTGGCGCGCTACCACGCCGTGGTCGAACAGATGATTGCCAGTGGCCATGCCTATCGCTGCTGGAGCACGCCGGCGGAACTGGACGCGACGCGCGAAGCGCAGCGCGCGCGCGGCGAGAAGACGCATTACGACGGCCGCTGGCGGCCCGAGCCGGGCAAGACCTTGCCACCGGTGCCGGCAGGTGTGAACCCGGTCGTGCGGCTGCGCAACCCGCCTGACGGCGACGTGACCTGGAACGACCTCGTCAAAGGCCCGATCAGCATCAGCAACCGCGAGATCGACGACCTCATCATCCTGCGCCCGGCCCCTGAAGGCGCCGCGGGTGACGCAGCCACGCTGGGCGTGCCGACCTACAACTTCGCCGTCGTCGTCGACGACTGGGACATGGGCATCACCCATGTCTTTCGCGGCGACGAGCATGTCAACAACACGCCCTGGCAGATCAACATCTTTCGCGCGCTGGGCGCACTCTTGCCCGAGTTCGGCCATTGCCCGGTGATCCTGGGTGACGACGGTCAGAAGCTGAGCAAGCGCCGCGGCGCCGTCAGCGTCACCGCCTACGAAGAAGGCGGCTACCTGCCCGAGGCGATGCTGAACTACCTGGCCCGGCTGGGCTGGAGCCATGGCGATGAGGAGCTGTTCACGCGCGAGCAGATGGTGACCTGGTTCGACGGCAGCCACCTGGCCAAGAGCCCGGCGCAATGGGACCCGGCCAAGCTGGCCTGGGTCAACGGCCACTACATGAAGCAGGCCGACGATGGCCGGCTGGCGACGCTGGCCGCGGGCCAATTGGCCGGCCGCGGTGTCGACGTCGGTGACGCCGCTGCGCTGGCGCCGGCCTGCGCGCTGTTCAAGGACCGCTGCGCCACCGTGGTCGAGCTGGCCGACTGGATCGAGATGCTCTTCGTCGCCATCAAGCCCAGCGCCGAGGATTTGCAAACCCATGTCACCGACGCCGTGCGCCCGGCGCTGATCGCGCTGCGCGACAAGCTGGCCAGCGCCGAGTGGAACAAGCCGGCGATCGCACAGGCGCTGAAGGAAACGCTGGCCGCGCAGGGCTTGAAGATGCCGCAACTGGCGCCGGCGCTGCGCGTGCTGGTGTGCGGGCGTGTGCAGACGCCGTCGATCGACGCCGTGCTGGCTTTGTTTCAACGCGACACCGTGCTGGCAAGATTGCGGAGCTTGTGAATTCCGGGCTATACTCCTGGACTCGCTTGAACAGCGCTGGAGAGTGTTGAAAAACACGAACCACGGGGGGTATAGCTCAGCTGGGAGAGCGCTTGCATGGCATGCAAGAGGTCAGCGGTTCGATCCCGCTTACCTCCACCATACGAGCGCTGTTCAAGAGATGGAAAGACATTGTCCCCTTCGTCTAGAGGCCTAGGACACCACCCTTTCACGGTGATTACAGGGGTTCGAATCCCCTAGGGGACGCCACCTTCACCGCCCGCACGATGTGCCGGCGGCGCGGGTGGTCAGGCGGGCAACAGCCCGTCAGCTGCGGCGCCTTCGGGCGCCGTTTTGCTTTGTGGCGACGCTGGCCGGTTGGTTGCAGCCTTGATGTTGGTCAAACTGTGGTCGCGGTCGACTGCCTAGACTCGTGGCATGACCAACGGCAAACACTGGACCCTGGGCGCCAAGCTCGCCTTGCTCGGGATTCCGTTCCTGCTGCTTGCGCTGCTGTCGACGGCGGCCACGCTGTGGGTGTCGTGGCAACTCGACGGCGGCGCCGCTGCGGTCAACGAAGCCGGCCGCCTGCGCATGCAGGCTTATCGGCTGGCGCTGACAGCGCGCAGTGGCGACGAGGCCGCGTTGCCGGCGCTGGTCGAGCGCTTCGAGCGCAGCCTGGCGCTGGTGCGTGACGGCGATCCGTCGCGGCCGCTGTTCACGCCCTGGAATGCCGACTCGCGGCGCCAGTTCAGCGCTGTCGAGCAGTCGTGGACGGCCTTTCGCGAGCGCTGGGCGCGCACGGGCGCGCCGGCTGCCGCCGAGGCCCAGTTGCGCGCCGACACCGCCGCTTTCGCCGCCCATGTCGACGCCTTGGTCGGCATCGTCGAGGACGAGTTGTCGCGCTGGACCTCGCTGCTGCATCTGCTGCAGATGGCGCTGATGGCGCTGGTGATGCTGGGCTCGGTGCTGCTGTTGTTCGTCGGCTTTCGCTTCGTGCTCGAGCCGCTGGGTCTGCTTGAGCAAGCCATCGGGCGCATCGACGCCGGCGACTTCGGTGCCCGCGTCGAGCGCAGCAGCAGCGACGAGTTCGGCACCCTGGCCGACGGCTTCAACGGCATGGCCGAACACTTGCAGCGCATGCACCGCAACCTGGAAGCCAAGGTCAGCGAAAAGACCGCCGAGCTGCAGGAAAAGCGCGAGCGCCTGCAGGCCTTGTACGACGTCACCTCGATGGTCAACGGCGCGGCCAGTCTGGACGAGCTGGCCCAGGGCTTCGCCAGCCGGGTGCGCAGCATCGCCCGCGCCGATGGCGTGGCGCTGCGCTGGGCGGATGAAGCCCAGGCGCGCTTTCTGATGCTGGCCTGCGAAGGACTGCCCGACTGGATGAGCGAAGGCGAGCACTGCATCCAGGCCGGTGACTGCCATTGCGGCGTGCCCAGCGCCAAGCCGGGCCTGCGCACCGTGCCAATATTGCCGCTGCAGCGCATTGAGCCACTGGGCTGCCAGGCGGCCGGATTCAACACCCTGGTGTCGCTGCCGGTGCGCCACAAAGACCGCCAGATGGGCGAGGTTGACCTCTTCTTCCATGCCCAGGTCACGCTGTCGGCTGCCGAGCGCTCGCTGCTCGAAGCCTTGGTCGTGCAACTGGCCACGGCGATGGAGAACCTGCGCCTGGACGGGCTGGAAAAGGAAGCCGCGATCGCCGAAGAGCGCGGCTTTCTGGCGCGCGAGTTGCACGACTCGATCGCCCAGTCGCTGGCCTTCCTGAAGATCCAGGTTCAGCTGATGGACGACGCGCTCAAGAGCGCCGACCCGCAGCAGCAGCAGCAGGTGCTGGGCGAGATCGACGCCGGCGTGCGCGAATGCCATGGCGACGTGCGCGAGTTGCTGATGCACTTTCGCACCCGCGCCAATGCCGAGGACATCGCGCCGGCACTGCAGACCACGCTGCGCAAGTTCGAGCACCAGACCGGCCTGGCCGTGACGCTGGCGATGCAAGGCCATGGTGTGCCACTGGCGCCCGACCTGCAGATCCAGGTGCTGCACATCGTCCAGGAAGCTTTGTCCAATGTGCGCAAGCACTCGCGCGCGGCGCGCGTCTGGCTCGACGTTCAGCAGCAGCCGGCCTGGCGCTTCGAGGTCCGCGACGACGGCATCGGTTTCGATTGCGACGGGCCCACGCCTGATGAGACCCATGTCGGCCTGCGCATCATGCGCGAGCGCGCTCAGCGCATCGGCGCTGCGCTGGACGTGATGTCCACGCCCGGCCGCGGCAGCTCGGTGGTGCTGACGCTGCCGGCGGTGCAGCGCGCCGCGGCGCCGCCGCTGGCAGCCAGGGCCGCGGCGTGAGTGAAATCCGCATCCTGGTCGTCGACGACCACACGCTGTTTCGCCGCGGGCTGATTGCGCTGCTGGCGCGCGATCCGTCGCTGAAGGTGGTTGCCGACGCCGGCGACGCCGGCAGTGCGCAGCGGCTGGCGCGTGAACACCAGCCCGACCTGATCCTGCTCGACAACCACCTGCCCGGCGTCAGCGGCGTCAACGCGCTGCCGTCGCTGCGCGACGCGGCGCCGGCGGCGCGCGTGATGATGCTGACCTTCAGCGAAGACGAGGCCGACCTCGCCGCCGCCTTGCAAGGCGGCGCCTGCGGCTACTTGCTCAAGACCATTGAAGGCGACGCGCTGTCGGCAGCGATCCGCCGCGCCATCAACGGCGAGAGCGTGATCGCCCCCGAGATGACCGCCAAGCTGTTTGCCGCCTACCGCGGCGCGGTGGCGGCGCCTGGTGATGCGGCGCCTCAGCGTGAAGAGCTGGCCGATGGGCCGGCGCTGGCGACGCTGTCAGCGCGCGAACTCGACGTCTTGCGCGGCATCGCGCGCGGCGGCAGCAACAAGGAAAT
This sequence comes from Rubrivivax sp., assembly GCA_030693565.1. GTDB lineage: Bacteria > Pseudomonadota > Gammaproteobacteria > Burkholderiales > Burkholderiaceae_C > Rubrivivax. The sequence goes on along the minus strand of JAUYAJ010000654.1, from coordinate 404 downwards.
CGCGCGCGACTGCGGCATCGCCGAAACCACGGTGAAGATCCACGTCCAGCACATCTTGCGCAAGCTCGGTCTGAGCTCGCGCGTACAGGCCGCCGTGATCGCAAGCGAGCATGGCCTGGGTTGACGCAGCGCAAACGCAGCGCAATCACCCGTCCCGCTAGTTCTTCGGAACGACCCCGCCCCCTCATCGCTAGTTCTTCTGCCCGCGCCGGCCTGTGCCAGCGAAGGATGTTCGGCCGACCCGCTCTTTCCTAGAGTCCTGTTGTCGTCGAATGGAGAAACGATCGTGAGCATGAGCAAAAAGAGCCAGGCCTTGTCGGTGCTGATCGTCAGCACGCTGGCCTTCACCGTCTGCTTCATGGTCTGGATGATGTTCGCGGTGATCGGCATCCCGCTGAAGAAGA
>JAUYAJ010000056.1 GCA_030693565.1 Rubrivivax sp. | reverse complement strand
CGCGCCGGCCAGCGCGCGGCAACACTGACCACGGCTTCGGCGCCGGTCAGCGTGTCGCCACTGCGCAGCGCTTCCTTCAGCCCCAGCGTGCCGGCATGGCCGGCGAACAGCGCGCGCCGCCAGCTGTGGATGTCTGGCGGGCGTTGCGCCGGGTCCATCTCCAGCGCCCAGTCGATGGCTTTCAGGAAAGCCTCGCCGTAGCGGCCGTGGCCGATCTCGGCAGCCGGCTTGAATGCCGCCGGGTCGGCGCTGCGCTGCTCGGCGTCAGGCGGCTTGCGCCCGCCGACCATCCAGTACAGCGTGGCGCCGAGCGCGTAAAGGTCGGTCCAGGCGCCTTGCGGCCCCAGGCCGTACTGCTCGGGCGGCGCGTAGCCCGGCGTCACCACCACCGCGGCCTGGTCGGCCACCGCCACCGTCTGCCCGGCCGAGCCGAAGTCCAGCAACACCAGGCGGCCGTCGTCGGCGCGCACCTGGATGTTGTCAGGCTTGATGTCGCGGTGCAGGAAACCGGCGCCGTGCACCACCGCCAGGCCATCGAGCAGCGGATGCAGCAGCGCCAGGATGGCGTCTTCGTCAGTCTCGCTGTGCTCTGGCCACCAGCGCTTGAGCGACTGGCCTTTTTCGTATTCCAGCACCATGTAGGCGGTGCGGTGGGCTTCGAAGAAGCGCGCCACGCGAACGATGTTCGGGTGGCGAAAACTCGCCAGCGTGCGCGCCTCGACCAGGAAGCTGTCGAGCCCGGCCTGGTAGCGGTCGCGGTGGCGGCTGGCGTTGGGGCTGACGCTGCGGTCCGACGAGCGGTAGGCAATTTCCTCGGGCAGGTATTCCTTGATCGCCACCGGCGCGTGCAGGTGAACGTCGGTGGCCAGGTAGGTGATGCCAAAGCCGCCCTGGCCGAGCACACCGTCGATGCGGTACTCGTGCAGCCGCAGCCCCTCTGGCAGCGCCAGCGGCGCCGCCTTGGGCAGCGCCGGCAAGGGTGGGCCCGGGCCCCGCAGCGGCAGCGGATGCAAGGGCCGGATGACGGTGGCGTCGGGGTCGACGGCGGCCGGCGGCCGCACGCTGGTGGCGTCAGGATCGTCGGCAGGCGGCGTGGCCATGCGCGTCAGAGCCCGAGCTGGCGCGCGGCGAGGTCTTTCATGATCTCCTCCGAGCCGCCGCCGATCATCATCACCTTGACCTCGCGGTACAGGCGCTCGCTCTTGCTGCCGCGCATATAGCCCATGCCGCCGAGGACCTGCACCGCCTGGTCGGCGCAGAACTGCATCGCCGTCGTCGCCACCACCTTGGCCATGCAGGTGCGCGCCACCAGCGCCGCCGGCTCGCCCAGGCCTTGCTGCAGCCGCCAGGCCAGGTCGTGGACCAGGGTGCGAGCGGTCTCGACGCGGGTCGCCATGTCGACCAGTTTGTGGCGGATCACCTGGCGCTCGGACAGCGCGGCGCCGAAGGTGCGGCGCTCGCGCGCCCAGGCCAGCGCCTCCTCGGTGCAGACCTGGGCGTAGCTGCAGGCCATCGCCGCCATCATGAGCCGCTCGTGGTTGAAGTTGCGCATGATGGCGGCGAAACCCGCGCCTTCGGCGCCGACCCGGCTGGCCACCGGCACCCGGCAGCCGTCGAAGTGCAGGTGGGCGGTGTCAGAGGCCCACCAGCCGGTCTTGGCCAGGCTGCTGCGCTGCAGGCCCGGCGTGTCGCCGTCCACCACCAGCAGCGTGATGCCGCCCGGCCCCAGGTTCGCCGGGTCGGTGCGCACGGCCACCGTCAGGAAGTCGGCGCGCAAGCCGCTGATGATGAAGGTCTTCTCGCCGTCGACGACGTAATGCTCGCCGTCCAGGCGCGCGCGGCAGCGCAGCGCGGCAACGTCGGAGCCGCCGCCGGGCTCGGTGATCGCCAGCGCGGCGATCTTGTCGCCGGCCAGCACCGGCGGCACGACGCGCTGTTGCAGCGCCGCGCTGCCCAGCGCCA
>JAUYAJ010000055.1 GCA_030693565.1 Rubrivivax sp. | reverse complement strand
GCGAGCCGACGAGCAGCGCGTAGTCGCTGTCCTTGAAGGCGGTCATCGGGTCGCTGTGCGCTTGCATCCCGGCGAGCAAGGGGAAGGCGCAGTCTTCCAGTTCCATCATCACGCCCTTGAGCGCGTTCTGGGCTTTCTCGTCGGGGATCTCCAGCAGCTGCAGGATCACGGGCTGGTCCTTGCCCAGCATCTCGCCGGAGGCGATGCGGAACAGCAAGGCGTAACCGATCTGGCCGGCGGCGCCGGTGACAGCCACGCGGACGGGCTTCTTGGACATGGAGCAACTCCTGATGGAAATGAGGGGTCGGATGCGGCGGGCGGACTCGCCGGGACAAGCGCGATCTTAAATCGCCGACACGGGGCCGGCCGGCAGCGCCTGCGCGCTCACGCTGAAGCGCGGTCGCGGCCGCCTTCCTTGGCCCGGTACAGCGCCTTGTCGGCGGCATCGATCAAGGGTGCGGCCAGCAAGTCGTCCCCCGGCAGCCAGCAAGCATGGCCGACCGAGACCGTCAGCAGTCCCTTCGGCGAGCCGGCATGCGGCTGCGCCAGCTTGCGCACGGCCTGGCACAGATGCTGGGCCACGGCGGCTGCGGCCGCGGCATCGGTGGTCGGCAGGATGAGGGCGAACTCCTCGCCGCCGTAGCGGGCGGCCAAGTCGCCGGCGCGCCGTGCCATGGCCCGCAGCGTGTCGGCCACGGTGGTCAGGCAGCGGTCGCCCTGCTGGTGACCGTAATGGTCGTTGTACTTCTTGAAATGGTCGATGTCCACCATCAGCAGCGACATGGGCTGACCAGTGCGCTCGGCGCGGCGCAACTCGCTGTTCATCGTCTCGTCGAAGAATCGGCGGTTTGCCAGCCCGGTGAGGCCGTCGCTCTGGCTCAGCTGCAGGAGCTGGAGGTTGAGCTCCTGGAGCCGGCGCTGGCTCTCACGCAAGGCCTGTACGGCCTGGTCGCGTTCGCGCTGGACGATGAAGTTGCGCGCGTGGTAGCGCACGCGCGCCTGCAGTTCGGCACGGGCGGGCAGCTTGACCAGGTAGTCGTCGGCACCGGCCTCGAAGGCGCGCGCCTTGGTCTGCGCGTCTTCGGTGGTCGACAGCATCACCACCGGAGTGTTGGCGATGCTGGCGTCGGCGCGGATCTCGGCCAGCAGCGTCAGCCCGTCCTTGACCGGCATCACCAGGTCGAGCAGCACGACGGCCGGGCGGATCTCGCGCACCGCGGCCAATGCGTCGAGCGGGTTGGGCACGTAGTGGTAGTCCAGGTCCGGGATGTCGGCCAGCAGCCGGCGCACGGCTTCGCCGACCATCGGCTGGTCGTCGACCATGAGGACGAAGGTGGCGCGACCGCGGGCATCGCCGCCACTGGACAAGGGCATGGCACTGGTGTCGGTGAGAACGCTCATGTCTTGCGCTCCAGTAGCAAGTGGTCGTGGAGGGTTTGCACGATGTGTGCGGGGGTCAGAACCTGGGCGGCGGCGTCGAGCTGGATCGCCGCTTGCGGCATGCCGCCGACGGCGCAGCTCGACGGCAGTTGCGCCAGCGTCAGCCAGCCGCGCTGGCGCAGCTGCAGCAAGCCCTTGGCGCCGTCGTTGCCCATGCCGGTGAGCAGCGCGGCGAGGCCGCGACCGCGCCAGTGCCGGCAGGAGTAGAAGAATTCGTCGACCGAGGGCCGGTACGGGTAGCCCTCGGGCTCGCGGCGGTTGCTCAGCAGGCCGCGCGGCGTCATCACCAGGTGCCCCAGCGCGCCACCCATGTGCACGCTGCCGGCTGCCGGTGCGTCGCCGTCGGCGGCCAGCTTGACGGGCCAGCCGCTGCTTTGCTGCAGCCAGTCCGCCAGCCCGGCGGCGAAGGCGGTGTCGATGTGCTGGATGACCACCACGGCCGGCAGTGCCACGCCGCTGCGCACGAGCTTGTCGCGCAGCTGGGTCAGCATCTGGGCCAGCACGCCGGGGCCGCCGGTGCTGGCGCCCAGCACCAGCAGGCTGGCGCCACTGGCGCTGGTCGGGGTGAGCATTGGCGCGGCGGCGGGCCGGCTCAACGGCCCGCTGGCGGCCTGGACCAGGCTGCGCATCGCGCGCAGCTTGGCGCACAGGCGGCTGGCGCCGTTGCTGCCGGCGCTGCCCAGCAGGGTCGGCGTGTCCAGCACGTCGAGCGCGCCGGCGGCCAGCGCCTTGAAGACTTCCTGGGTGGCGGCCTGCGCGCTGGCGGTGATGACGAGCACCGCGCAGGGGCTGTCGCGCATGATGCGCTCGATGGCCTCGACGCCGTTCATCACCGGCATGAACAAGTCCATCAGGATGAGGTCGGGGCGGTCGGCGGCGCAGCGCTGCACGGCCTGCTGGCCGTCGGCCGCCACCCAGGCGAGCTCGAACCCGGGCTCGGACAGCACACAGCGGCGCAGCGCCTGGACGGCAATCGGCAGGTCGTTGACGATCGCCACCCGCATCAAGCTGCTCCGATCAGGTCGACGACGGCGGCCAGCAGGGCGCGGTCGTCGAAATCGGATTTGGTGAAGTAGCGGTCGGCACCCGCTTCCAGGCCAGCCTGGCGGTCGGCCTCGCTGTCCTTGTAGGAAACGATCATCACCGGCAGCTCGCGCAGCCGCGACTGGCCGCGCAGCCGCCGCAGCAGCTCAATGCCGTTCAAGCGTGGCATGTCGATGTCGGTGATGACGAGGTCGAAGTCGGCGGCGGCCAGCGCCTGCCAGCCGTCTTCGCCGTCGACCCGGGCCTCGACCTCGTAGCCGGCGCTGAGCAGGAGCTGGCGTTCGACCTCACGCACGGTGAACGAGTCTTCGACGACGAGCACGCGCTTGCGCGGCGCCGGGCCGTCGCTGCGGCGCCGGGTGGCCACGCCGGTGTCGGTGTCGTGGCCCAGGTGGTGGCAGTCCAGCACCAGCACCGGCGCGCCGTCGTCGAGGATGGCGGCGGCGCTGACATGGCGCAGCCGGCCCAGTCGCGGGTCCAGCGGCAGCAAACCGAGGTTGCGCTCACCGAGCAGGCGGTCGACGCGCAGCGCGCGCGCCTGTGCACCGCTGCCGACGACGACGACCGGGAAGCTGGCCGGGGCCTCGTCGCTGTCGATGCCGAGCTGCGAGGCCAGCGCGACCACCGGGGTCAGGCTGCCATGGATGCGCGCGCAAGGGCGGCCGCCGACGCTTTGCAGTTGCTCGGCAGTCAGGCGGTCGACACGTTCGATCTGGGACAGCGCAAAGGCGTAGACCTCGCCGTCCAGTTCGACCAGCAGGGCGCGCAGCACCGAGATGCTGACCGGCAGCGAGAGCACGAAGCGCGAACCCTGGCCGGGCACGCTGAGCAGGCGCACGGCGCCGCCCAGCGCTTGCACCTGGGTGCGCACGACGTCCAGGCCGACGCCGCGGCCGGAGACGTCGCTGACGGCCTCGCGGGTCGAGAAGCCGGGCAGGAACAGGAATTCGTGCAGCTCGTCGCTGTCCAGCCGGGCGGCCGTGGCCGCATCGGTCAGCCCGCGTTCGACGATGCGCTGGCGCAGCGCGACGTCATCGATGCCGTGGCCGTCGTCGGCCAGCTCGAGCAGCAACTGGCCTTTGTGATGGCGCGCGCGCAGCGTGATCTGGCCGTGCTCCGGCTTGCCCGCGGCCAGGCGGCCGGCGGGCGCTTCCAGGCCATGGTCCATGGCGTTGCCGATCAAGTGGTTGAGCGGCGATTCGATGCGATCGAGCACGTCGCGGTCAACCGGGGTTTGCTGGCCTTCGATGACCAGCTGGGCCGGCTTGCCCAGGCGTCGCCCGAGGTCGTGGACCAGACGCCGCCAGGCCAGCGCCGAGTTGTCCAGCGTCGTCATGCGGGTGCGGCGCACCGACTGCTAGAGCTGGCGCGCAGCGAGCCGACCGCGCCGGCTGTGGCGGTCATGGCTGTGGGCGAAATCGGTCAGCAAGGCCTGCGTTTCGCGCAGGCTGTCGCGCAGTAGCTGCAGCTCGTCGGCAGCGGCCTGACGGGCGGTGCCACTGAGCTCGGGCTGCGACAGATGGGCGATGGCCCGGTCGGTGGCCGATATCGATTGCCGCCAGCGCCGTGACAGGCGTTGCAGCAGTCGCGCCTCGGCTTCGCGTGCTTCGTCGACGAGCAAAGTCTCGCGGGCCTGCGCGAGCAGGGTGTTCAGGGTGTCGGTGGTCAGCCGCACCATGCGGCCACCGTCGGCGGCCGTGGCCGGGTTGTCGACCTGCAGCGGCCGCATGGCCGGCGCTGTTTCTGCGGCGGCCGACGGCGCTGCTGGCTCGGGCTCGAGCGGCAAGGGTGGCGGCGCCGGCACCGCTATCGGCGCTATTAGCGCTATCGGCGCTGCAGCCGCGCCGGCGTCGTCGGTCAGCGCCTGCGCCAGCGCGGCGATGCGCTCGCCATGCTGGGCCAGCCAGGGCTCGACGTCGTCGTCGTTGCGGCCGGCGACGTCGCCAAAGACGTCGGCGCCGGCCAGCATGGCGTCGACATGCTGGGCCGCGGGCAGTTGCGCCGCGCGCTGGCCGCGCACGATGCAGTCCTCGATCGCATGCGCCAATGCCACCAGCGGCTCCAGGCCGACGATGCGGGCCGCGCCTTTGAGCGAGTGGCCGGCGCGCATCAGCGACTCGAACCACGAGGCGGCCTGCGCGGCGTCGGCCGGCGGTTCGAGCAAGCCGCCGCACAGCGTGGCCGCGTGCACACCGGCCTCGCTGCGGAACAGGCTCATCAAGCTGTATTGGCTGAGGTCCATGCCCATGGTCGTCAGCCGAGGTCGGCGTCCAGGCGCTCGGCGAGCCGTCGGGCGTCGATCAGCAACACGGCGTCGGCGCCGTCACGCCACAGGCCGTGCAACAGTTCGCGCAGCGGGCCTTGCAAGTGCTCGGGCGCTGGCTCGATGGCGGCGTCGGGCACGTCGGCGATGCCGAGCACGTCGTCAACCGGCAGCGCATAGGCGGCCGGCGCGGCCTGCATCTCCAGCGTGCGGGCGAAGCCGGCGTCGCCGCTGCGCGCCGAGCCCAGGCAGTGCACCAGGTCGGCCATCAGCACCAGCCGGCCTTCGATCTGCATCAGCCGCGGCACCAGCGTGCCACGGCGGCCGGGCAGGCTGTGGCTGGGCGTGGGCGCATGGCTGCGCAGAATGCTCGCTGCCGGCAGCGCGCAGCGTTCACTGCCGAGCCGGAACACCATCCAGCGCGACTGCGCGCCGCAGTGCGCGCCGGCGGCGTTCGGCGTCGCCAGCTCGGCTGCCCACTGCTGGCGCCACGCGGCCGGGATGGGCAGTTCGTTGGCGCTCATGAGCGGGTGACGCCGCAGGCGCCAGAAGCGATTGGCGCCCCGTCAGGGGCTTGCACACGTTGCACGCGGGCGCGCCAGGTGTCGATGGCCGGGCCGTCGCCGCGGCGCCGTGCCAGCGCCAGCATCGCGGCAGTGGCGCCAGCGTGGTCGGGCCGCAGGTAAAGCGCACGCTGCAAGCTGGTGCGGGCGGCCTCCAGATGGTCGCTGGCCAGGTGCAGGTCACCCGCCAGCGCATGGGCGTTGGCGCATTGGGCACGCCGTTGCAGGCAGGCCTGGACGACGCTGCCGGCTTCGACCAGGCGACCGCGGTCGGCCAGTTCGAGCGCGTCCTGCCAGGCGCTGCAGGGGCCGGTGGCGACGCTGGCCGGCGCG
>JAUYAJ010000645.1 GCA_030693565.1 Rubrivivax sp. | reverse complement strand
CGTACGGAATCCCATCTGCAAGCTGTTCAGCGTGGCCAGCAGCGTCGTCGGGCCGGCAAGCATGACCTTGTGTTCGCGCTGCAGCGCCTCCGTCAGCCCGGGCCGGCGCAGCGCTTCGGCGTACAAACCTTCGGTGGGCAGGAACAGGATCGCGACTTCGGACGAGTGGGGCGGCGCAACGTACTTCTCCCGAATCGTCCGCGCCTCCAGGCGCAGCCGGGTCTCGAGCGCACGTGCCGCCGCTTCGGCCGCCACCGGGTCGGCACGCTCCTGGGCGTCGAGCAGACGTTCGTAGTCCTCGCGCGGGAACTTGGCGTCGATCGGCAGCCACAGCGGCAAGCCGTCGGCGCGCTGGCCAGGCAAGCCGATGGCGAACTCGACGCGCTCGGCGCTGCCCGGCACCGTGGCCATGTTGCGCGCGTACTGCTCGGGCGTGAAGACCTGCTCGAGCAGCCCGCCGAGCTGCACTTCGCCAAAGATGCCGCGCGTCTTCACGTTGGTCAGCACGCGATTGAGGGCGCCGACGTCGCGCGCCAGCGCCTGCATCTCACCCAGGCCGCGGTGCACTTGTTCGAGCCGCTCGGCGACCTGGCGAAAACTGTCGCCCAGGCGCTGCTCCAGCGTGGCGTGCAGTTTTTCGTCGACGGTGGCGCGCATCTGTTCGAGCTTCTTTTCGTTGTCCTGCTGCAGCGCAAGCAGCCGGGTTTCCACCGCCTGGCCCATCACCACCAGCTGGCCGCCCAGGCTTTCGCCCAGGCGCTGCAGCGCGGCGTCGACGGCGTCGCGCGCGGCCTGCTGCTGCTGGGCGGCAGCGCCGGCGGCGCTTTGCAGCGACTGGCCGATGAACTGCTGCATCGTCGCCAGCTGGATGCGAAAAGAGTCGAGCTGCTCGTTCTGGGTCCGCGCAACGTCAGCGCTCTGGCCCAGCAGCGCCTGCTGCTGCAGCGACAAGCTGGCGGCCAGCTCCTGGCGCGTGCCACGCGCGCTGTCCTGCACCTCGGCGCGCAGCTCGCGCGCCAGCTTGTCGTCGCTGCGCGGGCGCAGCAGCAGCCACAGCAGCAGCAACAGGTTCAGCAGCAGCAGCGCGGGCACGCCCCAGGTGGTGATGACTGCGAGATCCGAGGACGCCATGCGCGCAGTCGCCAGCGCTAGCGCGAGGCCAGCACCTGCGGGTTGATCGGCGTCGGCGGTGCGCCGCCGGTCAGCGCCGCGATCAGGTTGTCGGCGGCCAGATTGGCCATCGCGCGCCGGGTGGCGACGCTGGCGCTGGCGATGTGCGGCGTCAGCACGACGCTGGGCAAGTCGAGCAACGCCGGGTTGAGCTGCGGTTCGCCTTCGAAGACGTCGAGCCCGGCGGCGGCGATGCGTCGCTCGCGCAGCGCCTGCGCCAGTGCGGCGTCGTCGACGATGCCGCCGCGGGCGATGTTGGTCAGCGTGGCGGTGGGCTTCATCTGCGCCAGCTCGGCAGCGCCAATCGCATGGTGGCTGGCCGCCGAGTACGGCAGCACCAGCACCAGGTGGTCGGCCTGCGCGAGCAGCGTGGCCTTGTCGACGTAGCGGGCACCGATCGGTGCTTCCTGCTCAGCCGCCAGCCGGCTGCGGTTGTGATAAATCACCCGCATGCCGATACCGAGCGCGGCGCGGCGTGCGATCGGCTGTACGATGCGCCCCATGCCCAGGATGCCCAGAGTGGCGGCATGGACGTCTCTGCCGGTGAACATGTCGTAGGCCCAGCGTGTCCACTCGCCGCGGCGCAGGTAATGTTCGCTTTCGCTGATACGCCGCGCGGTGGCCATCATCAGCGCGAAGCCGAAGTCGGCCGTGGTCTCGGTCAGCACGTCGGGCGTGTTGGTGCACAGCACGCCGCGCGCCGTGCAGGCGTCGACGTCGAAGTTGTTGTAGCCCACCGCCATGTTGCAGACCGCGCGCAGCTGCGCGTTGGCGTCGAGCAACGCAGCGTCGATGCGCTCGCTGCCGGTGGTGAACGCGCCTTGTTTGCCTTGCAGCCGGGCGCTGAGCTCGGCGGCGCTGTAGATGATGTCGCCGGGGTTGTCTTCGACCTCGAAGTGCGCGCGCAAGCGCTCGACGACCTCGGGAAACACGGCGCGGGCAACGAGGACGTGGGGACGGGGCATGGCTCGGGTTCCGATCGGCGGGGAGGTCTGAGGGGCGACGGCAGCAAGCCGGTCGCCAACGATTCTAGGAGGCTGTCGGGCTTTGGGTCGGGCCCGCGCCGGGGAGAGTTCGGCTGCCAGTCTAGGCGTCGGCGAGGCGTGTAGCCGAGCCACACAACGAGCCGGTAACGACGAATGGCAGCCGAAATCTCCCCGGCCCTTCGGGTTGACCCCGAAAGCGGGCTGATCCGTCGTTGCAAATGCTCGCCATACCCACCGGTATGGCTGCGCTTTGTGCCTAGGCTGAGCCCGCTTTTGGGGTCAACGCGGGCCCGACCCAAAGCCCGACAGCCTCCTAGGCAGCGCGGCGCCTCATTCGTGGAAGCTGACGAAGTCGGCCAGCGCGGCGCGCTCGGTCACCAAGCTGTTCTCCAGCGCCGCCGGGTCGGCGTGACCGAGCGACATGCCGCAGACCACCATCTGGTTGGCAGGCAGCGCCAGGTGTTCGGCGATGATGCGGTGGAACTGCGTGAACGCCGCCTGCGGGCAAGTGTCCAGGCCGCGGGCGCGCGCGGCGATCATGATGTTTTGCAGGAACATGCCGTAGTCCAGCCAGCTGCCTTGCTGCAGCACGCGGTCGATGCTGAAGATCAACCCGACCGGGGCGCCGAAGAACTCGTAGTTGCGCCGGTGCTGGGCATGCATGCGCGCCTTGTCGGTCTTGCCGATGCCCAGCAGCGCATAAAGGTCCCAGCCGACCTTGCGCCGGCGCTCGATGTAAGGCGACTGCCACTGGCTCGGGTAGTAGGCGTACTCCTCGGAATGCCCGGCGCGCGCCTCGGGGTCGTCGAACACGGCCTGGACCTTGCGCGCCAGCTCGGTCTGCGCCGCGCCGGTCAGCACATGGACTTGCCAGGGCTGGGTGTTGGTGCCCGACGGCGCACGCGCCGCCACCGCCAGGATGTCCTCGATGGTGGAGCGCGGCACCGGGGTCGGCGCAAAGGCGCGCACCGAGCGCCGCGAGGTGATGGCAGCGTCGACCGCGGCCGTGCTGTCAGCTGTGAGGGGGTCGCTCATGGTGTGGTTTGAAGCACTGACAAAGCAGCCCGCAGGGCGGCAGGCAGGGGTGCCGGTCGGCGCGATTCGCGCTCGACGTAGACATGGATGAAATGGCCGGCCGCGGCCGCCAGCGGCGCGCCGGCGGCAAAGATGCCGACCTCGTAGCGCACGCTCGACGCGCCGACATGGGTCACGCGCAAGCCCGCCTCGAGCAGCTGCGGAAAGGCCAGCGGCGCGAAGTAGTTGCAATGGGTCTCGACGACCAGGCCGATGACGCTGCCGTGCAGGATGTCGAGCGCACCGGCCTGGACGAGGTAGCGGTTCACCGCGGTGTCGAACAAGCTGTAGTAGACGACGTTGTTGATGTGGCCGTAGGCGTCGTTGTCCATCCAGCGCGTGCCGATGGCGCTGAAGTGGGCGAAGCAGTCGCGGGCCGGCGCTTGCGGTCGTGAACTCGGGCGTGAAGTCATGAGGTCGATTGTTCCATCCCCGCCGCCGCGCCGCGCCAGCGCGTCCACGAAGCCAGCGCTTCGACCAGCGTGCGCCGCTGCAATGCCACGGTCTGCGCGATGTCGTGCCCGTAGCCGCCGGCCATCGCCAAGGCGACCGGGATGGCGCGCTCGCGCAGCGCCCGCAGCACGCGGCGGTCGCGCTCGGCCAGGCCTTCGGCGCTGAGCTTGAGCCGGCCCAGCCGATCACCTTCGTGCGGGTCGGCGCCCGCGAGGTAGAACGCCAGCCCCGGCGGCGAATCGCCAAGCCGACGCCAGCATTCGGCCAGCGCGTGATCGAGCGCTTCGAGGTAAGGCGCGTCGGTACAGCCATCGGGCAGATCGACGTCGAGGTCGCTGGCGACCTTGCGAAAGGGGAAGTTGCGGGCGCCGTGCAGCGATAGCGTGAACACCGACGGATCGGCGGCAAAGATCGACGCCGTGCCATTGCCTTGGTGGACGTCGAGGTCGATCACCAGCACCTGCAGCGCGCCGCCGCCCCGGCGCAGCCACTCGGCCTGCAGCAGCCGCGCCGCCACCGCGACGTCGTTGAAGACGCAGTATCCCGAGCCCTTGTCGGCGCTGGCATGGTGGGTGCCACCGCCGAGGTTGGCGGCGACACCTTCGCCGTCGAGCAAAGCCGATCGCGCCGCGGCAATGGTGGCGCCGACCGAGCGCCGCGAGCGCTCCGCCAGCTGCGGCGACCACGGCAGGCCGATCTCGCGCTGCGCCGCCGCGCTCAGGCGGCCCTCGAACACCGCCGCCGTCCAGGCCGGCGTATGCGCCAAGGCCAGTTCACCGTCGCTGGCCGCTGGCGCGGCGCTCAGCCGCAGTCCGGCCAGCGACCGCGCGGCCTCGCTCAGCAGCCGGTACTTGCCGATCGGGAACCGATGGCCACCTGGCAGTGGCAACACGACATCGTCGTTGTGGAAGGCGCGCACGCTCAGATTCTAGGAAGATCGCCCTATTTTGCTGCAACGCAACAAAAAGTGCTTGCCATCGCGCTCAGCCTGTCTATACTTCGAATCATGTTGCAGCGCAGCAAACCACTTTGAAGCCCGCAGCAACGTCTGTGACCTTCCCTTTGAACCACGCCAAGGAGATATCCATGAACTTCACCGCTGACCAAATGATCGCCGCCCAGAAAGCCAACCTTGAGTCCCTGTTCGGTCTGACGAACAAGGCCTTCGAAGGCGTCGAGAAGCTCTTCGAACTGAACCTGCAAGTCGCCAAGACCACGCTGTCGGAATCGGCCGCCAACACCAAGGCCACGCTGTCGGTCAAGGACGCCCAGGAACTGATGGCGCTGCAGGCCAGCATGCTGCAGCCGGCTGCCGAGAAGGCCGCCGCTTACAGCCGTCACCTGTACGAGATCATCGCCGGTGCCCAGGCCGAAGCCGGCAAGCTTGCCGAAGCGACGATGGCCGACAGCCAGCAGAAGATGCTCGCCGCGGTCGACAGCGCAGCGAAGAACGCCCCCGCCGGCAGCGAAAGCGCCGTCGCCCTGGTGCGTTCGGCTGTCGCCGCCGCCAACAACGCCTACGAAAGCGTCAACAAGGCCAGCAAGCAAGCGGCCGAAGTGGCCGAAGCCAACTTCCAAGCCATGACCAACAGCGCTGTCAAGGCCAGCCAAGGCGCTGCCAAGGGCAAGCGCACGGCCTGATCGTCGCTCGCGCCGCTGGCGCGTGCCAAGTAGCCAGTCTTTTTGCTAGCCGCTGAAATCCCCTTTTCTCGCTAGCTTGCGGCCACGTCGAAAGACGTGGCCGCTTTTTCTTGGCCGCGCCACTGTCAGTGCGCGACCGCGAGCCGGGCGCGCAAGTCGGGCAGCGCGCGCTGCGCGGCGTCACGGCCGGCCTGGATGGCGCGCAGCCGCGCCCCAAAATCGGCGCTGGAAACACCGGCCATCTGCGGCCGCAGCACGATGTCTGCATCGCGCAGTTCGAAGGTGTTGATGCTGCGCCCCATGATGGCGAAGGTCTGCAGCAGCATCTTGAAGGGGTCGGTGGTCGCATTGCCGTCGGGTGGCGTCGAGATGTCGACCGCGATCACCAGTTCGGCCCCCATCTGGCGCGCGAAGCGCACCGGCACCGGCGACACCAGGCCGCCGTCGACGTATTCGCGGTTGCCGATGCGCACCGGTTGGAACACGGCCGGCACCGCGCTCGACGCGCGCACCGCCGCCCCGGTGTCGCCGCGCTGGAACAAGATCGGCGCGCCGCTGTCCAGGTCGGTGGCGACGATGCCCAGCGGCAGCCGCATCTGCTCGATCGTGCGGTTGCCGGTCTGCTCGCGCACATAGCGCGCCAGCGCCTCGCCGCGGATCAGCCCGCGGCCGGGAAACGACCAGTCGGTGATCGCCGACTCGTCCATGGTCTGTGCCAGCTGGGCCATCTCGGGCCCGCTCTTGCCTGACGCATAAAGCGCCGCCACCAGGCTGCCAGCCGAGGTGCCGACCACCAGATCGGGCCGGATGCCGGCCTCCTCCAGCACCTGGATGACGCCGATGTGGGCAAAGCCGCGCGCCGCGCCGCCGCCCAGCGCCAGCCCGATGCGCGGCAGCCTGGGCGCCGGCTTGGGCGCGACCAGAGGCGGCTCGGCAGCGCTGACCGAAGGCCTGGGGGGCGCGGTCTGGCAGCCCAGGAGCAAGGCCACCAGCAAGGCGGCCAAGAGCCAGCGGCCACCAATCGCACAGACGGGTTTATTCATGGGCTGATTCTAGAGAACGGCCCACTTAGATCCGTTTCGCATAAGCACTTAACTTCTTTGTACTTCTCAAACATAAGCAGGTTTTCTAAAGTGCAACTCGCACCCGGATCAGCCTGACCGGTGTGCCACGAGAACCCGATCGCCATGTACCGCTATACCGACTTCGACCGCCAGTTCGTCCACGGCCGCGCCGCGCAGTTCCGCGACCAGTTGCAACGCCATCTCGCCGGCGAGCTGGGCGAAGAGGAGTTCCGCGCCCTGCGGCTGCAGAACGGCTGGTATGTGCAGCGCCATGCGCCGATGCTGCGCGTGGCCGTGCCCTATGGCGAGCTGTCGAGCCGCCAGCTGCGCATGCTGGCGCGCATCGCCGTCGAACACGACCTGCAAGACGCCGGCAAGCCGGCGCAGCGCGGCGGCTTCGGCCACTTCTCGACGCGCCAGAACCTGCAGTTCAACTGGATCCCGCTGGACCAGGCTGCCGACGTCATGGACAAGCTGGCCGCCGTCGACATGCACGGCATCCAGACCAGCGGCAACTGCATCCGCAACATCACCACCGACGCGCTGGCCGGCGTCGCCGCCGACGAGATCGTCGACCCGCGGCCCTATTGCGAGATCCTGCGCCAGTGGAGCACGCTGCACCCGGAGTTCGCCTTCCTGCCGCGCAAGTTCAAGATCGCCGTCAGTGGCGCCACTGAGGACCGCGCTGCCAGCGCCTGGCACGACATCGGCCTGCAACTGCTGCGCAACGAGACCGGCGAGGTTGGCTTCAAGGTCAGCGTCGGTGGCGGCATGGGCCGCACACCGCTGATCGCCACGCCTGTGCATGGCTTCGTGCCCTGGCAGCAAATCCTCGTCTTCATCGAGGCCATCGTGCGCGTCTACAACCTGCATGGCCGGCGCGACAACATGTACAAGGCGCGCATCAAGATCCTCGTCAAGGCCGAGGGTCAGCGCTTCGTCGACGCCGTCAACGCCGAATTCGCCGCCTTGCTGGCTGACGACGGGCTGGCGGGCGCGCAGCTGATCCCGCAGGCCGAACTCGAGCGCGTCAGCCGCAGCTTCGTCGCCCCCGTGCAGGCACTGGCCTCGACGGCGCCGACAGCCGCCAGCGCCGACCAGCCGCTGGGCTACCGGCGCTGGCTGGAGCGCAACGTCCACGCCCATCAGCTCGGCGGCCATCGTGCGGTGACTTTGTCACTCAAGCGTGCCGGCCTGCCGCCCGGCGACGTCACGGCCGCGCAGATGAACGACGCCGCCGACCTCGCCGACCGCTACAGCCAGGGCGAACTGCGCGTCACCCACGACCAGAACCTGCTGCTGCCCTGGGTGCGCGAAGACGAATTGCGCGGCCTGTGGCTGGCAGCGCGCGAAGCCGGCTTTGCCACGCCCAACATCGGCTTGTTGACCGACATGATCGCCTGCCCGGGCGGCGACCTGTGCGCGCTGGCCAACGCGCGCTCGATCCCGGTCGCCGCCGCCATCACCGAGCGCTTCGACGACCTCGACGCCCTCTACGACATCGGCGACATCGACCTCCACCTGAGCGGCTGCATCAACAGCTGCGGCCACCACCACAGCGGCCACATCGGCATCCTCGGCGTCGACAAGGACGGCGCCGAGTGGTACCAGATCACGCTCGGCGGCGCCGACGGCAGCACGCTGAGCGGCGCTGCCGTGGCCGGCAAGGTGATCGGGCCGGCGTTCGCCGCCGACGAAGTGCCCGACGTCATCGAGGCCGTGGTCGAGCTCTACCGCCAGCAGCGCCAGCCTGGCGAGCCTTTCATCGCCCTCGCCCGCCGCCTGGGCACGGCACCCTTTCGCGCCGCCGCCGATGCCGTCCGGCGCAGCACCGCGCGCGTCCTCGCCGCCACCGCCTGAGGAGCCCCGGCCATGCACATCACCCACACCGACCTCGCCAGCCCGGCCAACGCGCTGGTGCTCGACAACAGCGCCAACCCACTGGCCCACGCCGACGCCGTTCGCGCCGCCGACACCGTCGTGCTCGAGTTCCCGAAGTGGACCGACGGCCGCGCCTATTCGCAGGCCGTGCTGCTGCGCGCCCGCTTGCGCTATCGCGGCCAGATCCGCGCCACCGGTGAAGTGCTGGTCGACATGCTGCCGCTGCTGCGCCGCTGCGGCTTCGACGCTGCCCAGCTGCGCCCGGACCAGAGCCTGGCCGCCGCCGAGCGTGCGCTGGGCTATTTCAGCGCCGGCCACTACCAGGGCGACGCCAGCGGCGCCGCCCCGTCATCTGCCCTTCGGACCGCCTGAGACCGCCTGAGACCATGACCTCCGCCCTTGAACTGCACGCCCGCAAGACCGCGGGCTTCGATGCCCGCGTCGCCCACGCCGTGACCCTGCTGCGCGAAGCCGCCGACGACCACGCCGGCGCCATCGTCCAGGCCTCGAGCCTGGGCGTCGAAGGCATGGTGCTGACCGACATGATCGCCCGCCACCGCCTGCCGATCGCAGTGGCGACGCTGGACACCGGCTTGCTGCACGCGCAGACGCTGGCCTTGATCCCGCGCATCGAGCAGCGCTACGGTATTGCCGTCGAAGTGCTACGGCCGCGCCACGAGGCCGTCGTCCATTTCGTGCGCCAGCATGGTGAGCGCGCCATGTTCGACAGCGTTGCGCAGCGCAAGTCCTGCTGCGCGCTGCGCAAGCTCGAACCCATGGAGCGCCTGCTCGAAGGCCGCAGCGCCTGGATCACCGGTTTGCGACGCGAGCAGTCGGCGCAGCGCCAGTCGGTGCCGTTCCGCGAGGTCGACGCCCAAGCCCGCGAGCGCATCTACCCGCTGGCCGACTGGAGCCTGCACGACGTCTGGCACTACGTGGCCCTGCACGACGTGCCCTACAACCCGCTGCACGACGAGTTCTTTCCCAGCATCGGCTGCTCACCGTGCACGCGCGCCGTGGCGCTGGGCGAAGACGAGCGCGCCGGCCGCTGGTGGTGGGAGCAGGACGGCGCCAAGGAATGCGGTTTGCATGAGCGCGCCGCGGCAGCCGACACCGTGAGCGCCTGAGGTGGGCCGTGTCGTCTTCATCGGCGCCGGGCCCGGCGCCGCCGACCTGATCACCGTGCGCGGTGCGCGCCTGCTGGCGCAGGCCGATGTCGTGCTCTTCGACGCCTTGACCGACCCGGCCTTGCGCGAGCTGGCCCCGCAGGCGTTGTGGGTCGACGTCGGCAAGCGCGGCTTTCGCCACTCGGCCGCGCAGCCAGCGATCGACGCCTTGCTCGTGCGCCACGCCCAGCAGCATGCGCTGGTGGTGCGGCTCAAAGGTGGCGATCCCGGCGTCTTCGGGCGCCTGGAGGAAGAGTTGCAGGCGCTGGCCGCCCATGCCATCGCCTGCGAGATCGTGCCCGGGGTCACAGCGGCCATCGCCGCCGCCGCGGCCACCCAGCGGCCGCTGACGCGGCGCGGCCATGGCCGCAGCGTCAGCCTGAACACCGCGATGACCGCGCAAGGGCGGCTGCAAGCCGGCCGCAGCGCCGACACCGACGTCTACTACATGGCCGGGCGCCAGCTGGCGGTGCTGAGCCGGCGCCTGCTGGCCGCCGGCTGGCCCGGCGACGCGCCCGTGTGCGTGGTTTCCAGGGTCGGCTGGCCCGACCAGCTGGCCACCGATCACCGCGTCGACAGCCTGGCCGCGGCCGCCATTTTCCACGCCGGTCGCCCGGCCGTGGTCACTGTTGGCGCTGGTGCCAGCCCGGTGCCGATGGCCGCTTCGGTGCCGGCCGAGGACGCGCTCAAACCCACAGCGCAGCCCGGCAAGCCGGGGCGCCGTAAAATCAGCGCCTGAACCGGGTTGGCCCGGCCCGCCGCACGCCGGCGGGCACCCTGCGCAGCGCGCGGCCGCCTCACGACGCAACAACAACCGAGCCCGCTCATGACCCACGTCGTCCTCGAATCCTGCATTCGATGCAAGTACACCGACTGCGTCGACGTTTGTCCCGTCGACTGCTTCCGCGAAGGCCCGAACTTCCTCACCATCGATCCTGACGAGTGCATCGACTGCGCGGTCTGCATCCCCGAGTGCCCGGTCAACGCCATCCTGCCCGAGGAAGACGTGCCCACCGAGCAGCTGCACTTCATCAAGCTCAATGCCGAGCTGTCGCGCAAGTGGCCGAGCATCACCAAACGCAAGACGCCGGCCGCCGACGCCGACGACTGGAAAGACCGCAAAGACAAACTGGGCGAATTGATTCGCTGACGACCGCATGGACCCGACCTTGAGCCCCGAAATCGCCGCCACCGCCCACAGCCACGACGGCCCGATCGAAACCGATGCCGTCATCGTCGGCGCCGGGCCGGTGGGCTTGTTCCAGGTCTTCGAGCTCGGCTTGCTTGAAATCAAGGCCCACATCATCGACTCGCTGGCCTACCCCGGCGGCCAGTGCATCGAGCTCTATCCCGACAAGCCGATCTACGACATCCCGGCGGTGCCGGTGTGCACCGGCAAGGAACTCACCGACAACCTGCTCAAGCAGATCGAGCCCTTCGGCGCCACCTTCCACCTGGGCCAGGAAGTCACCGTGGTTCAAAAGCAGGACGACGGCCGCTTCTTCGTCGAGACCTCGAAGGGCACACGTTTGCTGACCAAGACGATCTTTATCGCTGGCGGCGTGGGTTCGTTCCAGCCGCGCACGCTGAAGGTCGACGGCATCGAGCAGTTCCTGGGCAGTCAGCTCTTCTACAGCGTGCGCAACCCGGCGCAATTCGCCGGCAAGAACCTGGTCATCATCGGCGGCGGCGACTCGGCGCTGGACTGGACGCTGAACTTCGTCCAGGACGGCCCGAACAAGGCCGAGAGCGTGATCCTGATGCACCGCCGCGACGGCTTTCGCGCCGCCCCGGCCAGCGTGGCCAAGATGAAGGAGATGTGCGACGCCTTCGAGATGCAGTTCGTCGTCGGCCAGGTCAACGGCTTCGAAACCCAGAACGGCCAGCTTGCCCGCCTGAAGGTGGCCGGTGCCGATGGCGTGACGCGCATCGTGCCGGCCGACATGTTGCTGGTGTTCTTCGGCCTCAGCCCCAAGCTCGGGCCGATCGCCGACTGGGGGCTGGGCATCGAGCGCAAGCAGATCGTCGTCGACACCGAGAAGTTCCAGACCAACATCCCAGGCATCTTTGCCGTCGGCGACATCAACACCTACCCGGGCAAGAAGAAGCTCATCCTGTCGGGCTTTCACGAAGCCGCGCTGGCCGCCTTCGGTGCAGCGCCTTATGTGTTCCCCGACAAACGCATCATGCTGCAGTACACCACCACCAGCCCCAAGCTGCACAAGGTGCTGGGCGTGGAGTCGCCGGTGTTCGACTGACGCCAGCGCCCCGCTTCGCCTGACAGCCCGCCCTGCGCGGGCTGTTTCGTTTCCGGCTCGGCCTGGCGCGCAGCCAACTGATGGATAATCCGCCTCGGCCTGCATTGAACCGCAGGCCACTTCGCTAGGGGTGTTGGCACCGACCCGTTCGGTGCCGACTGAGAAAGTCCCTTTGAACCTGATTGAGGTAATCCTCGCGCAGGGAAGCAGCCTGATTCGGTGCGTGGGTTCTCCACGCACGTCGTGTCCAGTGTTCGCCGACCTGCCATCGCTTAGAAAGCACGACGATGGCATTCCGTTCCCGTTCCTCCCGCCCCCTTCGCCCGCTGCACCGCCATGCGCTGGCGCAGGCCGCCTTGATGCTGGTCGCCAGCGCCAGCTGGGCCCAGAGTGGCGCACCCGCGCCCCAGCAAATCGTTACCGTCAGCGGCCACAGCGCCGCCAACAGCGCCAGCGTGGCCGGCTTTGGCGACCTGCCGCTGTGGCAGGCGCCCTTCTCCGCTTCGGTGATCAACACCCGGCAGTTGCTCGACGCCGGCATCGGCGGCATCGGCGACCTCACCAAGCTCGACGCCGGCATCACCGATGCCTACAACGCGCCCGGCTACTGGGGCCAGCTGGCGGTGCGCGGCTTCACGCTGGACAACCGCTTCAACTACCGCCGCGACGGCCTGCCGATCAACGCCGAAACCGTGATCGCCCAGGGCAACAAGCAGGCGCTGGAAGTCATGAAGGGCACGAGCGGCCTGCAAGCCGGCACCAGCGCCCCCGGCGGCCTGGTGAACCTGGTCGTCAAGCGCCCGCGCGACGCCGTGCGCAACGCCAGCCTGGGCTGGGAAGAAGATGGCAGCCTGAGCGCCGCGGTCGACATCGGCGATCGCAGCGGCAGCCTGGGTTGGCGCGTCAACGCTGGCCTGGCGCGGCTCGACCCGACAACGCAAAACAGCCGCGGCGAACGCCAGCTGCTGGCCGTCGCCACCGACGCGCGCGTGGCGCGCGACACCCTGGTCGAGGCCGAGTTCGAACTGAGCCGGCAAAACCAGCCCAGCACGCCCGGCTTCAGCCTGCTTGGCAACCGCTTGCCGGCAGCAGACAGCGTCGACCCGCGGCTGAACCTGAACAACCAGGCCTGGTCGCTGCCCGTCGTGATGGCCGGCCGCACGGCGTCGCTGCGCGTCACCCAGGCCTTGACCGAGCGCATCGACTTCGTCGCCCACGCCATGCGCCAGCGGCTGGACAGCGAAGACCGCATCGCTTTCCCGTTCGGCTGCAGCAGCGAGAACAACTACAGCCGCTACTGCAGCGACGGCAGCTTCGACCTCTACGACTACCGCAGCGAAGGCGAGCGCCGCACCAGCGACGCGCTCGATCTCGCGGTCAGCGGCCGCGCGAACGCACTGGGCTTGCAGCATCGTTTCTCCGCCGGCTTGCTCTTCACCCGCTACCAGGCGAAATTCAACCGCCAGGCCTACAACGGGGTTGGCATCGGCCGCATCGACGGCAGCGCCCAGTGGCCGGCCGACCCCAGCCTGACCGACGAAAACACCCAGCGCAACGAGCGCAGCACCGAGTGGCGGCTGCAGGACGCCATCACGCTGAACCCGCAGTGGAGCTTGTGGGCCGGCCTGCGCCACAGCCGCCTGCAGCGCGACAGCGTGCGCACCGACGGTTCGCGGCCCAGCGCTTACGAGCAGTCCTTCACCACGCCCTGGCTGGCGCTCAGCCACGCCTACAGCAAGACGGGCCAGGCCTACCTGAGCTGGGGCCAGGGCGTGGAGTCCGAAGTGGTGCCCAACCGCTCGCGCTACGGCAACGCTGGCCAGGCCTTGCCGGCCTTGAAGAGCCGGCAGATCGAGGCCGGCATCAAGCACAGCACGCAGGCGCTGGACTGGCGTGTGGCG
>JAUYAJ010000643.1 GCA_030693565.1 Rubrivivax sp. | reverse complement strand
GGCGATGATCTGCGCCAGCGCCTCGCCCGAACCTTTGAGCGCCATGTTGACCTTGACGCCGGTGGTGCGCGTGAACACCGTCTGGATCATGTTGCACCACTCGGCCTGGACCGAGCAGATGACGTTGAGCTGGCCGCCGTCCTGGGCCTGGGCGGGGGCGGCGGCAAGCAGCGCCAGCGGGGCGACGGCGGCGAACAGACGGTGACGGAACATCGGGAACTCCTTCGATCGGCGGTTGATTGCTTGGCAGGCATGCTAGCGCGGGTGGCTGGGCTGGCAGCGTCGCTGCAGCCGGGTGGAAACCCGTGGCGACCCCGTTGGGTGCCGGGTGGACGGTGATACTCGCGCTTGCTCCAAGCCATCGTCACCCGCGCCCATGCCCCGTCACTTGTTCCTTCGCCCCTGGCCGCTGCCATGGCTTGTCGCCGCCTGGCTGGCGCTGTGTCCGTGGCAGGCGATCGCCGCTGACTTGATCGCCGGGCCCGACGGCCAGCCGATGAGTCTGCAGCAGGCGCTGACGGCGGCGCGTGACGGTGACGTCATCGGCTTGCTGCCCGGCGAGTACCGCGGCCAGGTGGCGCTGATCCAGCACAAGCAGCTGACGCTGCGCGG
This sequence comes from Rubrivivax sp., assembly GCA_030693565.1. Lineage (GTDB taxonomy): Bacteria > Pseudomonadota > Gammaproteobacteria > Burkholderiales > Burkholderiaceae_C > Rubrivivax. The sequence continues at coordinate 9,994 of JAUYAJ010000643.1, read as the reverse complement.
TCTGGGCAAGCGGCCGGTGTTCGTGGCCGACGGCAAGATTGCCGAAGGCAAGGCCATCTTGGTGATCCGCGACGGCGACATCACGATCGAGAACATCGAGTTCCGCGGCGCCCGCGCCAGCGACGCCAACGGCGCTGGCATCCGCTTCGAGAAAGGCCGGCTGACGGTGCGCCGCAGCGCCTTCTTCGACAACGAAAACGGCATCCTGACGGCCAACGACGGCGCTGCCGAAATGACGATCGAAGACAGCGAGTTCGGCCAGGCGCCGCAGGTCGTCGGCGGCTTGCACCACTTGCTGTACGTCGGCCGCATCGCCCGCGTGACGATCACCGGCAGCCGCTTTCACCAAGGCTTCGAAGGCCACCTCATCAAGTCGCGGGCGCGCGAGACGCGCATCGCCTACAACCTCATCCACGACGGCCCGAACGGGCGTGCCTCCTACCAGGTCGACATCCCCAACGGCGGTATCGCCACCTTGATCGGCAACGTCATCGGCCAGGGCGGCATGGCCGAGAACCCGGTCGTCGTCGCCTACGGCGCCGAGGGCAGGGCCTGGGACCGCAATGTGCTGGCTTTGTCGCACAACACTTTCATCAATCGGCGCTGGCTGCCGGCCTGGTTTCTGCGCGTCTGGCGCGACCGCCTGCCTGAAGCCACCGAGGTGCGCGCCGTCAACAACCTGAGCGTCGGCCCGGGCATCTTCACGCTCGGCGTGGCCGGCGAATTCAGCGGCAACTTCCCGGCCCTGGGCAGTTCGCTGATTGGCGCCGACACCTTGGCTTTCGAGCTGGCGCGCGATTCGATCTGGGTCGGCCGCGGCGCCGACCCGCGCCACATCGGCGGCCAGGACTTGTCGCCGCGCGCCGAGTTCGCGTTCCCGATCGGCACCCGCGCGCTGGCGCCGCTGACGCGCTGGTCGCCCGGCGCTTTCCAGCGCTGAGCCATTTGCCACCGGCGCCACCGACCACGGCGCAAGCCCGCGTTGACCCCTCTTTGAAACTCGGGCATCATCGGCATGTAACAAAATTACATCCACTGAACCTGTCATGTCTTTTGATCTTGTGCTCTTTGGTGGCACCGGCGACCTGACCTGGCGCAAGCTGATGCCAGCTTTGTTCCAGGCCATGCGGCATCACCAGCTGCCGCCGGGCGGGCGCATCCTGGCGGTGGCGCGCGACGAGCGCAGCGACGACGAGTACCGCGCCTTCATCCGCGAACGCTTCGCCGAGGTCGAGGCTTCGAAGCGGCCCAGCGAGGCCGAGTTCGCCGACTTCGCGCGCATGCTGCATTACCGGCGCATGGACTTGTCGCATCCACAAGACTACGCCGGCCTCAAGGCCTGGCTGGCCGAGCGCGGCGCCGACGTTGCCGTGCTTTACCTGGCGACCAGCCCGCACCTGTTTCCGGTGATCTGCGAACAGCTCGGCCAGGCCGGGCTCAACGGACCCGGCGTGCGCGTGGTGCTGGAAAAGCCGCTCGGCCACGACCTGGCCAGCGCGCAGCAGATCAACCGCGTCGTGCGTTCGGTGTTCGCCGAGGAACAGGCCTTCCGCATCGACCACTACCTGGGCAAGCCCGCGGTGCAGAACCTGATGGCGCTGCGCTTTGGCAACGCCCTCTTCGAGCCGCTGTGGCGGCGCGAGAGCATCGCCAACATCCAGATCACCCTGGCCGAAGGCATGGGCGTGGGCACACGCGGCGACTACTACGACCGCACCGGCGCGCTGCGCGACATGGTGCAGAACCACGCGCTGCAACTGCTGACGATGATCGCGATGGAGCCACCGCCGAGCAACGACGCCGACGCCATCCGCGACGAGAAGCTCAAGGTGCTCAAGTCGCTCAAGCCTTTCAGCGCCGACAGCGTGGCGCGCGACGTCGTGCGCGGCCAGTACCGCGCTGGCAACGTCGGCGGGCAGCCGGTCAAAGGCTATCTCGAAGAAGCCAAGGTGCCGGCGGGCAGCCGCTGCGAGACCTTCGTCGCCTTGCGCACCGAAGTGCAGAACTGGCGCTGGGCCGGCGTGCCCTTTTACCTGCGCACCGGCAAGCGGCTGGCGGCGCACGACTCGCAGATCGTCGTCACCTTCCGCGAGGTGCCGCACCCGATCTTCCCGGGCACGCGGCGTGCCAACAAGCTGGTCATCAAGCTGCAGCCAGAGGACGGCCTGGAACTGCACCTGCTGGCAGCCAAGGGCAGCGGCGCCGCCGGGCTTCACGGCGAGATGCTGACGCCGGTGTCGCTGGACTTGGACTTCGACAAGGCCTTTGCGTCCGAGCGCATCGGCGCCTACGAGCGGCTGCTGATGGACGCCATCAGTGGGCGCCTGAACCTGTTCGTGCGCAGCGACGAACAAGAACAGGCCTGGCGCTGGGTCGAACCCGTGCTTGACGCCTGGGCGAATGACCCCAGCGGACCGCGCCCGTACAGCGCCGGTGGCTGGGGCCCGGCGGCGGCCAGCGCGCTGGTGGCGCGCGACGGCTGCGCCTGGGCCGAAGAACAGTGACTGGAAACTGACCATGCTTGAGCGCATTCGCGCCGCCATTCCTGCCTTGCCGCCGGCCGAGCAGCGCGTCGCCCGGCTGGTGCTGGCCGACGCGCGCAGCTTTGCCAGCTTGCCGGTGGGCGACCTGGCCGAGCGCGCGCGCGTGAGCAATCCGACGGTGGTGCGCTTTTGCCGCAGTGTCGGCTACGACGGCCTGGCCGACTTAAAGCGCAAGCTGGCCGGCACCGTCAACGAAGGTGTGCCTTTCGTGCACCGCGCCGTCGACGACGACGACAAGGCCGACGACATCGTCGTCAAGGTGATCGACAACACGGTGGCGGCGCTGCTGCGCTACCGCAATGCGGCCGCCGGGCAGGCGATCGAGCGTGCCATCGCGGCGCTGACCGAAGCCGGCCAGAGCGGCCGGCGCATCGAGTTCTACGGCGTCGGCAACTCGGGCATCGTGGCCCAGGACGCCCAGCACAAGTTCTTCCGCCTGGGCGTCAGCGCCGCGGCCGTCATCGACGGCCATGTGCAGATCATGAGCGCGACCATGCTCAAGCCCGGCGATTGTGTGGTGATCATCAGCAATTCCGGGCGCAGCCGCGACCTGCTCGACGTCGCCGAGATCGCGCGCCGCAAGGATGCCCGGGTGATTGCCATCACCGCCAGCGACTCGCCGCTGGCGCACCTGGTGCAGGGCAGCGGGCCGCATGTGCTGCTGGCGGCCGACCATCCCGAGTCGTTCGACCGCTACAGCCCGATGGTGTCGCGTCTGCTGCACCTGACCATCGTCGACATCCTGACCACCGGCGTTGCGCTGCGCCTGGGCAGCGCCGGGCTGCGCCCGCTGCTGCAGGAGATCAAGAAGAACCTGCGGCTGACGCGCTACGCCGCCTTGCCCGGCGACAGCAACGACTCGACGCCGTAAAGCCCGGCCAGCTGCATCAGCTTGGCCGGCGCATCCTCCAAGGCCAGCTCGCGGCCCTGCTGACGCGCCAGCCGCTGCGCGGCCAGCAAGAGGGCGACCACGGCGGTGTCGAATTCCTGCAAGGCGCTGGCGTCGATGCGCAGCGGCCCGTCGCCGCCCGCTGCGGCATGGGCTTCGATCTGGCGCAGCAAGCCACTGGCCTCGGCCATCGTGGCGGTGGCCGGTAGCGGCAGCGCGGCGCTGGCAGGCATCAGCTCTTGGCCGCCTTGTTGCGCTCGGCCAGCTTGGCGATCAGGCCGTCGATGCCGCCGGCGCTGAGCTCCTGCGAGAACTGCGAGCGGTAGCTGGTGACGAGCCAGATGCCGGCGATGTTGACGTCGATGATCTTCCAGACCTCGCCCGCCTTGTCGAGCCGGTAGTCCAGCTTCAGCGGTTCGCCCTTGCCGCGCACCTCGGTCTGCACGACGACCTGGGTGCCGCCGGGCACCGGCAATGTCTTCGTGATCTCGACAGTCTGGTCCTTGATCTCGCTGAGGGCGCCGGCGTAGACGCGCACCAGCAGCAGCTTGAACTCGTCCTGCAGGCGCTGGCGCTGCTCGGCGCTGGCGCTGCGCCACTGCGGGCCGACCGCCGAGCGCGTCATGATCTCGAAGTTGACGCTGGGCATCACCTTGGCGTCGACCAAAGCGATGACCTTGTTGATGTCGCCGCCCTGGATCGAGGCGTCGGCCTTGGTGGCGGTGATCACTTCGGTGGAGATGCGGCGCACCAAGGCGTCAGCCGTGCCTTGCGCGCCAGCCGGGGCGGCGCTGGCCAGTGCCAGCAGCAGGGACAGGGTGTTCAGCAGTTTCTTCAACTTGGTCTTCCTTTCGGGTTTGGGCCTGAAGCCGGCGGCTCTGGATTCAACGTCCGGAGCGGGCCATCGGTTCACCGCGGCGGCGCGGGGGGATCGTCGGGGAAGTCGTCAAAACCTTCCATCGGCGGCGCGCCGTCGTAGAGCTGGTCGCGCCGGCGCGCCAGGTAGGCGTCGCGGGTGAAACTGTATTTGTCGAGCGCAATCTGGCCCAGCAGCGTTGTCGTCGACAGTAGCACGGCGCGGCTATGCACCAGTTCGAGCGCCGAGGTGGCAAAGAGCGCGCCGTCGTCGCTGATGCGCGATGTCGGTGCGACGCGGCGGTCGACGATGAAGCCGGCGGTGTCGCGCAGCGTCGACGGGCCGAACAGCGGCAGCACCAGATAGGGGCCGTTGCCCAGGCCCCAGTGCCCGAGGGTCTGGCCGAAATCTTCGGAGTGGCGGACCATGCGCATCTCGGTCGCCGGGTCGAGCACGCCGCCCAGGCCGAAGAAGGTGTTGCTCAGCACCCGCATGCCCATTTCCAGCCCGCTGGCCAGCTTGCCTTGCAGCAAGTGGTTGGCGGCGGACCAGATGTCGCCCAGATTGCCGAAGAAGTTGCCGATGCCTTGGCGCACCAGCGCCGGCACGGCGTCGCGGTAAGCGGTGGCCACCGGCTTGAGCAGGCTGTCGTCGACCACCTCGTTGAAGGCAAAGACCTTGCGGTTCCAGGCTTCCCAGGGGTCGGTCGGCGCGGCGCTGCTGGCGGTGGCGCCGGGCGCTGTGGTCGCGCAGCCGCCCAGGAGCAGCAGCGCCGCGCTCAGCAGTACGGCAGCGCAGCGGGTTCGCTGCGTCACTTCGGGCTTCCGGTGGCGCTGCCGGCGTCGGCGGCGCGGCCGGTGAGGAACTGGCCGATCAGGTTTTCCAGCACCACCGCCGACTGCGTCTGCGCCACGGTGGCGCCAGCGGCCAGGTTGGCGTCGTCGCCGCCCGGCTCAAGGCCGATGTACTGGTCGCCGAGCAAGCCGGCGGTGAGGATCTTGGCGGCCGAGTCCTTGGGGAACTGGTAGCCGCGCTCGATGTCCATCGTCACCACGCCCTGAAAGGTCTTGCCGTCGAGTGCGATGCCAGTGACGCGGCCGACGGTGACGCCGGCGCTGCGCACCGGGGCGCGCACCTTGAGGCCGCCGATGTTGTCGAAGCGCGCCGTCAGCGTATAGCTCGCGCCGGCGCCGAAGCTGCCCAGGTTGGCTGCCTGCAATGCCAGGAACACAAGGCCCATCATGCCGAGCAGCACAAACAGCCCGACCATGGTTTCAATACCCTTCTTGCCCATCTTCGAGTCTCCAGTCGGCGCCCGCTCAGGGCGTCGAGAACATCAGCGCGGTGAGGATGAAGTCCATACCCAGCACCCACAGCGAAGAGATGACCACGGTGCGCGTGGTCGCATAAGCCACGCCTTCGGGCGTGGCTTCGGTTTCATGACCCTGGTAGAGCGCGACGACGGTGCAGATGACGCCGAAGACTGCGCTCTTGACCAGGCCGTTGCCGACATCGCGCCAGACGTCGACCCGGCTTTGCATGATCGACCAGAAATTGCCGGCGTCGACGCCGATCAGCAGCACGGCGACGATCCAGGCGCCGACGATGCCGACGGCGGAAAACAGGATCGCCAGGATGGGCATCGAGACGATGCCGCCGAGCAGGCGCGGCGCCAGCACGCGCACCTTGGGGTTGATGGCCATCAACTCCATCGCGGCGAGCTGCTCGCCGGCTTTCATGAGCCCGATCTCGGCCGTCAGCGAGGTGCCGGCGCGGCCGGCGAACAGCAGCGCGGTGACCACCGGGCCGAGCTCGCGCACCAGTGACAGGTTGACGATCAGCCCCAGGCTCTCGGCAGCGCCATAGGCGACCAGGGCGTAATACATCTGCAGCGCGAGCACGAAGCCCACCGCCAGCCCGGACGCCAGGATGATGACCAGCGAGCGGTTGCCGATCGCATGCACTTGCGCCACCACCAGACCGAAGCGGCGCAGCGAGGCCGGCAGCGCGCGCAGCAGCTCGAGGAAGAAGAAGCTCGCATGGCCCCAGCCGCGCAGCTGGTCCAGCGTGCGCGCGCCGAGCAGGGCCAGCGCGCTCACTGGCCGATCCTCGCCGCAGCGTATTCAGGTGCTCGCACGGGGCGCGCGCTCATGCTGCGAGCCCGAAGTCGGCATCCAGCTCGGGCGCCGGGTAATGGAACTTGACCGGGCCGTCGGGTTCGCCGCGCACGAACTGGCGCGTTTCCGGGTCGGTCGACGCCATCAGTTCGGCCGGCGTGCCCTGGGCGACGATCCGGCCTTCGGTGGCGAGCAGGATCACGTGGTCGCTGATCGCCATGCATTCGGGCACGTCGTGCGACACCACCAGCGAGGTCGCGCCGGTGACGTCGTTGAGGGTGCGGATCAGCTTGGCCGCCACGCCCATCGAGATCAGGTCCAGGCCGGCGAAGGGCTCGTCGTACATGATGAGTTCGGGGTCGAGCGCGATCGCCCGCGCCAGCGCGATGCGCCGCGCCATGCCGCCCGAGACTTCGGAGATGCGCAGGCCGGCAGCGCCGCGCAAGCCGACGGCGTTGAGCTTCATCAGCACGACGTCGCGGATCAGCGACTCGGGCAGGTCGGTCATCTCGCGCAGCGGGAAGGCGACGTTGTCGAACACCGTCAGGTCGGTGAAGAGGGCGCCGAACTGGAACAGCATGCCGAGCCGGCGACGCAGCCGGTACAGCTGCTCGCGGTCGCGCGCATTGACCAGCTCGCCGTCGAAGACGACGCCGCCGCTGCTCGCGCCGTGGACGCCGCCGATCAGCCGCAGCAGCGTGGTCTTGCCGCAGCCCGAGCCACCCAGGATCGACGTCACCTTGCCACGCTGGAAGCTCAGCGACACGTCACGCAGAATCATCCGGCTGGCGTCGTAGCCGAACGTCACATGGTCGATCTCGATGAGCGGGTCGGGTTTCAAGGGCGGGGGGCGAGGCGGGCTGGCCCGGGGCTGTTCTTTTTCAAAAATGCCGGGAGGCAATGGCGAGGAATTGTCGCACGCAGGGCGCCGGCATGCGGGAAAGCCCGAATGCCGGCGCTTGGCTGTGGCGGGGGGCTCAGCGCGGTAGCGCGCTCGCCCCCATCAGGAACTGGTCGACCTCGCGCGCGGCCTGGCGGCCTTCGCGGATCGCCCAGACGATCAGGCTCTGGCCGCGCCGCATGTCGCCGGCAGCGAACACTTTGTCGCTGCTGGTGCGGTAGCCGCTGTCGGCGTCGGTGCCGGCGCGGGCGTTGCCGCGGCCGTCGCGTTCGACGCCAAAGGCTTCGAGCACGCTGGCCACCGGGGCGGTGAAGCCCATCGCCAGCAGCACCAGGTCGGCCTTGTGCAGTTTCTCGCTGCCGGCCACTTCGATCATCTTGCCGTTCTGGAACTCGACCTGCACCGTGGTCAGGCCGGTCAGCTTGCCTTTGCTGCCGCTGAAAGCCTTGGTGGCGATCGCAAACTCACGCTCGCAGCCTTCTTCATGGCTGGAGCTGGTGCGCAGCTTGATCGGCCAGTACGGCCAGGTCAGCGGCCGGTCTTCCTCTTCGGGCGGCTGCGGCAGCAGCTCGAACTGGGTCACGCTGGCCGCGCCATGGCGATTGCTGGTGCCCACGCAGTCACTGCCGGTGTCGCCGCCGCCGATCACGATGACATGCTTGCCGGTGGCCATGATCTGGCCCTTGACCTTGTCGCCGGCGACGACCTTGTTCTGCTGCGGCAGGAACTCCATCGCAAAGTGCACGCCGTCGAGGTCTCGGCCGGGCACCGGCAGGTCGCGCGAGGTTTCGGCGCCGCCGGTCAGCAGCACGGCGTCGAACTCGGCTTTCAGCTGCTCGGCGCTGACGGTCTCGCCGGCGTCGTTCGTGACCTTGCTGCCCTTGGGCAGCGCACCCACGAGCACGCCGGTGCGAAAGACCACGCCTTCGGCCTGCATCTGCGCGATGCGGCGGTCGATGTGCGACTTCTCCATCTTGAAGTCGGGGATGCCGTAGCGCAGCAGGCCGCCGATGCGGTCGTTCTTCTCGAACACCGTCACCGCATGGCCAGCGCGTGCCAGTTGCTGGGCGGCGGCCAGGCCGGCCGGGCCGGAGCCGACCACGGCCACAGACTTGCCGGACTTGGCGGCCGGTGGCTGCGGCAGCACCCAGCCTTCGGCCCAGCCACGGTCGATGATCGCGTGCTCGATGCTCTTGATGCCGACGGGGTCGTCGTTGACGTTGAGCGTGCAGGCGGCTTCGCAGGGCGCCGGGCAGACGCGGCCGGTGAACTCGGGGAAGTTGTTGGTCGAGTGCAGGACGGTGAGCGCGTTGCGCCAGTCGCCGCCGTAAACGAGGTCGTTGAAGTCGGGGATGATGTTGTTCACCGGGCAGCCGCTGTTGCAGAACGGCGTGCCGCAGTCCATGCAGCGCGCTGCCTGCACGCGCGATTGCTCGTCGTTCAGCCCGATGACGAATTCTTTCCAGTTCTTCAGCCGCGTCTTGACCGGGGCGTAGCCCTCTTCAAGGCGTTGGTGTTCGAGGAAGCCGGTGACTTTTCCCATGGTGGACTCTTGTTTTCCCTGTTCAGCGCCGCCGGGCGCTCACTTGGCGGCGACGGCGGCGGCCGAGGCGCGCGCCTGTTCGGTGACAGCCTGGGCTTCGCTGCGCGCCGCGCGCTCGGCCAGCGCCCGCTTGTACTCGTGCGGGAAGACCTTGATGAACTTCGAGCGCGCCGCGTTCCAGCCATCGAGGATCTCCCGCGCCCGCAGGCTGCCAGTCCAGCGGTGGTGGTCCTCGATCATTTTCTTCAGCAGGGTTTCGTCGGCCTGGCCGGCATGCCAGCCGATCGCCGGGCCGGTTTGCTCGGCGCGCGGCAGCACTTGCTCAAGTGCCACCATGGCCGGGTTGCAGCGGCGCGCGAACTGGCCGTCTTCGTCGTAGACGTAGGCGATGCCGCCACTCATGCCGGCAGCGAAGTTGCGCCCGGTCTTGCCGAGCACGACGGCGGTGCCGCCGGTCATGTATTCGCAGCCATGGTCGCCGGTGCCTTCGACCACCGCGTTGGCGCCCGACAGCCGGACCGCGAAGCGCTCGCCGGCGACGCCGCGGAAGAAGGCTTCGCCGCTGGTGGCGCCGTACAGCGCGGTGTTGCCGATGATGATGTTGTGCGTGGCGTCGCCGCGGAAGTCGATGCTTGGGCGCACGACGATGCGGCCCCCCGACATGCCTTTGCCGGTGTAGTCGTTGGCGTCGCCGATCAGGTACAGCGTGATGCCGCTGGCCAGGAAGGCGCCAAAGCTCTGGCCACCCGTGCCCTCCATCTGCATGAAGATGGTGTGGTCCTTCAGGCCTTCGGGGCGCAGGCGCACGAGCTCGCCCGACAGCATGGCGCCGACGCTGCGGTTCAGGTTGCGCGCGTCCTCCATGAATTGCACTTTCTCGCCGCGTTCGAGCGCCGGCTTGCAGCGTTCGATCAGCTTGCGGTCGAGCGCGCGGTCCAGGCCGTGGTCTTGTTCCTCGCAGTGGTGGCGCGCCACTTCGGCGGGCACCTCGGGGCGGTGGAAGATGCGGCTGAAGTCCTGGCCGCGCGGCTTCCAGTGGGCGATTCCGGGCTTTGTGTCGAGCAGCTCGCTGTGCCCGATCAGCTCGTCGAACTTGCGCACGCCCAGCTGCGCCATGATCTGGCGCGCTTCCTCGGCGACGAAGA
>JAUYAJ010000638.1 GCA_030693565.1 Rubrivivax sp. | reverse complement strand
GGCGATGCCGAGCACGACGACGACCATCGGCGCCAGCCGCGCCAGCAGCTGCGCCGGCCGCTGCGCCAGCCCGAGCGCCAGCGCCGCACGCAGCCCGTGGCGGCGCAGCAGCATCAGCAAGGCCCAGGCCAAGACACCGGTGGTGGCGGTGGCGGCGTGCAGCGTCAGCGCGCCGGCGCCACCGAGCGCGGCCGCCAGCTCCAGCGCCGTGTGGCCACTGATGGGCACACCCAGCAGCGTGGGCAGCTGGCCGATGGCGATGACGATGGCCGCGCCGGTGATGAAACCGTGGCGCACCGGCACGCTGAGCAGCGCGGCCAGCACTTCCAGCCGCAGCAGCGCTGCGAGCAAGAAGACGCCGGCGATTTCCAGCGCCAGCACCATGGCGGCCAGGTGGGCGCTGACGCCATGCGCTTGCGCCAGCGGCACCACCACTTGCGCCGTCATCATCGCCAGCACCGCCACCGGGCCGACGGCAAGCGTGGAACTGGAGCCGAAAGCGGCGTAAGCCAGCAAAGGCAGCAGGCTGGCCATCACCCCGACCACCGGCGACAAGCCAGCCAGCAAGGCATAGGCCAGGCTTTGCGGCACCAGCAGCACGGTGACGATGATGGCGGCGACGAGGTCGTCGCTCAGCGCCTGGTGCCGGTAGGCCGCCCAGCGGGCTTGCAGCGGCGCGGCGGCGTCGGTCACAGCAGGTTCAGCGGGATCTTCAGGTAGCTGACGCCGTTGGCCTCGGGCGGCGGGAAGTGCCCGGCGCGCACGTTGACCTGCACCGCTGGCAGCAGCAGTGTGGGCATGCCCAGCGTCTGGTCGCGCGCGCTGCGCAAGGCGACGAAGCTGTCCTCGTCGACGCCGTCATGGACATGGACGTTTTGCGCCTTCTGCTCAGCCACCGTGCTGACCCAGGCCGGCTCGCGGCCGCCGGGTTGGTAGTCGTGGCACATGTGCAGCCGGGTCGTCGGCGGCAGCGCCAGCACGCGGCGGATCGAGCGGTAGAGCACGCGGGCGTCGCCGCCCGGGAAGTCGCAGCGCGCGCTGCCGTAGTCGGGCATGAACAAGGTGTCGCCGACGAAGGCGTCGTCGCCGATCACATAGCTCAGACAAGCCGGCGTGTGGCCCGGCGTGTGCATCACCCGGGCGAGCAGGCCGCCGATGGCGAACTGCTCGCCGTCGACGAACAAATGGTCGAAGTCGCGGCCCTCGGTGTCCATGTCAGCGCTGTTGAAGATGCGCTGGAAGGCGATCTGAACGTCGGTGATGTGGGCGCCGATGGCGATGCGCCCGCCCAGGCGCTGCTGCAGGTAAGGCGCGGCCGACAAGTGGTCGGCATGGGCATGGGTCTCCAGGTGCCAGTCGATCTGCAGGCCGGCCTGGCGCACATGGGCGATGACCTCGTCGGCGCTGGTGCGGCTGGTGCGTCCGGACTTGGGGTCGTAGTCGAGCACGCTGTCGATGATGGCGGCGCGGCCGCTGGCGGCGTCGGCCACCACATGGGTGACGGTGGACGTGCTGGCGTCGAAGAACGATCGGATTTGCGCGGCGTTGGTCATGGCTTCGATCTAAATATAACTGAAGAACGATATAGCCAATGATTGACTATCGTCAAGCTGATTGATTAGACTTCGCTGTGCTTTCCGAACCCATTGTTGCCGCCCCGACCGCCATGACGCTTGTTGCCCACTGCGCAGACGACGCCGACACCTTGTCGGCGCCGGCGCGTGCGCTGCAGGCGGCGGCGGGGCGGGCGACGGGCTTGCTGCGCTCACTGGCCAACCCGGAGCGGCTGATCCTGATGTGCGCGCTGGCCGACGGCGAGCGCTGCGTCGGCGAACTGGCGGCACTGACCGGCATCCACCAGCCCACCTTGTCGCAGCAGCTCGGTGTGCTGCGCGACGAAGGCCTGGTGCTGACACGCCGCGAAGGCAAGTTCATCCACTACCGCGTCGCCTCGACGCAGGCGCTGGAACTGCTGGCCTTGCTGCACCGCTTGTACTGCGGGCCGGCCGACGCCTGCTGACGGCGCCGCCCGCCTCGGCCGGCGCCCCATCCCTTTCCCCCCATCCCCCTGAGGAGTTTTTGCATGACGATTGCGTGGAGCGAATTCACGCCCTGGACCAGCCTGGCCGGCGGTGTTTTGATCGGCCTGGCTTCGGCGCTGTACATCCTGGGCAACGGCCGCGTGGCTGGCATTGCCGGCATCGTGGCCAGCCCATGGCATGCGTTGACGCGCGGCCGCAGCTTGCTGCCTGACCGCACGCGCTTGCTGTTCATCGCCGGCTTGCTGCTGGCGCCTTGGGCCTGGCAACTGGTGGCGCCGTTGCCGGCGGCGCGCGTGGACGTCGGCACCGGCGCGCTGGTGGTGGCGGGCTTGCTCGTAGGGATTGGCTCGCGCATGGGCAATGGCTGCACCAGCGGTCATGGTGTCTGCGGGCTGAGCCGGTTTTCGCTGCGCTCGCTGGCCAACGTGATGGCCTTCATGGGCGCTGGCGCGCTCACCGTGGTCGCGCTGCGCCACCTGTTCTGAATCGACGACCCGATGCGTTATCTGATTGCACTACTGAGCGGCCTGGTGTTCGGCCTGGGCTTGATCGCCGGCGGCATGACCGACCCGGCCAAGGTCAAGGGATTTCTCGACCTGACGGGCCTGTGGGACCCGAGCTTGGCGCTGGTGATGGGCGGTGCCATCGCCGTGGGCGCATTTGCCTTCGCCGCCGCGGCCCGGCGCGAGACTTCGTGGACGGGCGAGCACATGGAAATTCCGCGCGGCAGCGTCATCGACCGCCGCTTGCTGGCCGGCGGCGCGCTGTTCGGCGCCGGTTGGGGCCTGGGCGGCTTTTGCCCCGGCCCTGCACTGGTGGCCATGGGCAGCGGCCTGGGTGCAGCCTGGGTCTTCGTCGCCGCCATGCTGGCCGGGATGTGGATCCACGACCGCTGGCTCAGCGCTGCTTTCACATCGCCGCCAGCACCTGTTGCAGGCGTTGACGAACTTCCCCAGCCAGCGCGCTGACGGCGGGTTTGTCGACCAGGGTCAGCACGGCGCTCGGGTCCATGAACTCGACATGGATGGCGCCGGCGGCGTCGGCGCGGACGACGACGTTGCACGGCAGCAAGGCGCCGATCTGCGGTTCGGCGGCAATCGCCTGCTGAGCAAACTGCGGATTGCAGGCGCCCAGGATCTTGTAAGGCGGCATGTCAACGTCGAGTTTCTTCTTCATCGTCGCCGCGACGTCGATTTCGCTCAGCACGCCAAAGCCTTGTGCGGCCAGCGCCTGGGTCACTTTGTCGACCGCGGCCGTGAAGTCCAGGTTCACGGTCTTGCCAAAGGTGTAGTTGCTCAAGATCTCTCCTTGCAGTGGGGGTGGCGGGGCGCTTCTCAGCGCGTCATGCTGCGGCGCACAGCGTAGCTCAGCGCGTCGACCAGTGCCACCAGCAGCAGCATCGCGCCGAGCACGGTGGCGGTCTTGCCCATCTGGAACAAGCCCATGTGAAAGGCCAGCAACTGGCCCAGGCCGCCGGCGCCGACGACGCCGAGCACGGCGGCGGCGCGAATGTTGTTTTCCCAGCGGTACAAGGCATAGCTGCTCAGCTGCGGCAGCACCTGGGGCAAGGTGGCGTAGAGGAACACGCGCAGCGTGCCCACGCCCTGCGCGCGCAGCGCGAACGCCGGGCCGGGCGGCGCGTTTTCGATCGCCTCGGCGAACAGGCGGCCGAGCACGCCGGTGGTGTGCAAGGCCAGCGCCAGCGTGCCGGCGAACGGCCCCAGGCCGGCCGAGATCAGCAGCAAGGCCGCCCACACCAATTCGGGGATCGAGCGCAAGGCGTTGAGCAGCAAGCGCGTCGGTGCGCGCGACCAGGCGCGGTCGCCGTCGTGCAAGCGGCTGGCGGGCAGCGCCAGCGCGAGCCCGCCGACCACCGCCAGCGCCGTGCCCAGCGCCGACATCGCCAGCGTTTCGGCGGCGCCCACACCCACCTTGGCCAGGAAAGGCGTGCTCAGGTCCGGCGGGAAGAATTCGGCGACGAAACGCCCCATGCTGCGCGCGGCCTCTAACGACAGGAACTGCCCCCACTGCAAGTCCAGCGACCAGAAGCTGGCCAGCACCAGCGCCAGCAGCCCGAGCGTGAACCAGCACGCCGTGCAGCGGGCGTTGAACAGCGGCGGCGGCAGCTTGTAAGGGCTGTTGGCGGCGCGCGGCTTCATCGCTTGTTCACCCCAGCGCCTGACGCAGCCAGCTGCTGATGCGGTCGGCCAAGGCCACCAGGGCGATGAAGACGATCAGGATCGTCGACACCTCGCCGCCGTTGAACATCTTCATCGAGTTGTCGAGCTGCTGGCCCAGGCCGCCGGCGCCGACGAAGCCCAGCACCACCGACGAGCGGATCGCGCACTCCCAGCGGTACACGGTGTACGAGGTCAGCTCGGCGGCGTTCTGCGGCAGCAAGCCGTAGGCAAAAGCTTGCAGGCGACCGCTGCCGTTGCGCAGCAAGGCCTGGCTGGCGTGGGTGTCGCCGCTGTCGAGGATTTCGCTGTAGACCTTGCCCAGCATGCCGGCATAGGTCAGTGCAATGGCCAGCACGCCGGCCGTCGGGCCCAGGCCGACGACGCGCACGAACACCAGCGCCCACACCAGCTCGGGGATGCTGCGCAGCACGATCAGCGCCCAGCGCAGGCCTTGACGCAGCCAGAACGGCCCGCGTGCCATCGGGCCTGCCAGCGCCGACACCGACAGCGCATGCGCCGACAGCAGCGTCAGCGGCAGCGCCAGCAGCAGCGCCAGCGTGATGCCGGCGCTGGCGATGGCCACGGTGCGCCAGCTCTCTCGCGCCACCAGGGCGAGGAATTCGCCATCGAGCACCGGCGGGAACAAGCTGCCGATGAACTGGGCGCTGATTCTCAGGTTGCCGGGCTCGAACAGCACCCAGGGCCTGAATTCGGTGGCCACGGCCAGTGGCCACAGCAGCACCAGCGCGGCGCCGCTCCAGAACAGCCGGCCCAGCCAGGCCGGGTCGCGCAGTGGCGCGGCGGCGCGGCTCATCGGCAATGCATGGCCGCGCGCGGCGTCGGCGGCGGCCG
>JAUYAJ010000052.1 GCA_030693565.1 Rubrivivax sp. | reverse complement strand
GCAACGCCATTGTCGGCTAGCGATTTCTACAGTGCATACACGGTGCACATTGGCACCGCAACGGGCGGACCCCCCAGTGGACTGCCCAGCACCAAGGAGTCCACCATGAAGACCCGCTTCCATCTCATCCCGCTGCTCGCGCTCGCCAGTGCCATCGCGCTGCCTGCCGCTGCCACATCCGGTTTCACGCAGATTCGAGGCGAAGCCGGGTTCAGCACCCATGCCATGCCGGCGGCGAAGACGCGCTCCGACGTACTCCAGGAGAGCGCAGCGTGGCGGCGCAATCCGGTCACGGCCGACGGTTGGCGCGAGGTCGGCGGTGAAGCAGGCTGGGTGTTCGTCGGCGCCTCCGGCGGTGGCAAGACACGCGCCGCGGTCATCGACGAGATGATGCAGGCCCGGCGAGATCCGGCTTCAGCGAGCGGTTGGCTCAACGTCGGCGGCGAGGCCGGTGCGGTCTATGTCGGTGTGCCGACTCAGTCGCGCAGCGCCGCAAACACGCCGATGCCCGGTGCGACCGCGGGCAAGCAAACGCGCGGCGGTCTCAGCCGCAGTGGCCACATGAGCGCCGGTTCGCAAATGGGTCGCTGAACCGGCCCCTTGCAGTTCGACACCGCACACTTCAGTGCGCCGACGAGGGCCTCCTGGCCGTCGCGGTGCAGGGCCGGCGGCCTGCACGTTTCGCCAGGGGCGGCATCTTGCCCCCTCTCGCGACCAGCCAGGCCCGCAGCGTTGGGCGGGTGGACCACAGGCGGAATGATCAGCCGGGCAGCGCCACTCTCACGCGGTGCCGCCGTTGGCCATCAGCGCCTCGATGATCGGACAGGGATGAACCTCACCGGTCGCGACGCAGTGGGCCAGCAGTTCGTCCAGCGTTCGCTGCATGCGCGATAGATCGCTCAACTTGGCGCGAATCTGTTCGAGCCGCGCCGACGTCACGGCGCGCACGGCACGGCGATTACGTCCGTCGGCGAGGTCCAGCAACGTCGCGATCTCTTCCAGCGCGAATCCCAGTCCTCGACTTGACGGATGTGGCCCAAGCGCCACCCGTGGCGCTAGTCTGGCCAGCCCCGCTCGCATTCGCTGAGCTGGACAACGCTTGGCCGGCCCTGCCAGTTTCCAGTCCGGGTGTGCCACTGCGCACCCGCTTCGTCCGACTGGCACTGTAGCCACCTGCGGCGCCTGACGCAGGGCTCTGCCCTGCCGTCCGCGCTGCCCCCAGATCCGACTTGACTCTGTACCCAGGTACAGAGGCCAGACTCGGACATCCCGCTGTCGAGCGGCGTACGCCACCGCACTGACGGCAACCCCCTTCGAAACCAGCATTGCCTCATTGATCAGGAGATCACCACGACATTCGTCCGCACTCTTTTTTCCATCGCCGCCCTGACCAGCGCCGCCCTGACCGCCTCGACCTGGGCCGCCACTGACGACCAGCACGGCAGCCATCACCCCGCTCCGACCGCCGCCATCCAGGTCGCTCAGGCGCAACCGGGCAGCCCGGGCATGGGCATGCGAGCCGGCGCGACGGCGCCCGCGACCGCGCCCGGCTACGCCGACCAGATGAAGGCCATGCAGCAGATGCACGACAAGATGGTGGCCGCCAAGACGCCCGAAGAACGCAATGCACTCATGGCCGAGCAGATGAAGCTCATGCAGAGCGGCATGAACATGATGGGCGGCATGGGTGGTGGCATGGGTGCCATGGGTGCAGGCGCCACGGCGGGCAAACCGGCCGACATGGCGGCGCGCCAGGGCATGATGGAACAGCGCATGGACATGATGCAGTCCATGATGCAGATGATGATGGACCGCATGCCCCCGGTCCCGGCGACAAAGTGAGAGGCCGGCCATGACCCCCTCGCTCGACACCGCGTCAATGCCGGCGGCGGCCGCATACGGCTTTCATTGCGCGATCCCCGACAAGGACTTTGCGGCAGCCGTCGCCCGCGTCACCGAAGCGCTGAAGAGCGAAGGTTTCGGCGTTCTGACCGAGATCGATGTGCAGGCCACGATGAAGGCCAAGCTTGGCGTCGAGGGGCGGCCGTACCGCATCCTCGGTGCGTGCAATCCAACGCTGGCACACCGCGCACTGGAGGCCGAAGCCGACATCGGCATGCTGCTGCCCTGCAACGTCGTCGTCCGTGAAGAGGCCGACGGCGGCCTGCTCGTCAGCTTCATGGACCCCGTGGCCGTGCTGCAGATGACCAGCAACCCCGAGGTGGCGAAAGTCGCCCACGAGGTGAACGAGCGTCTGCAACGCGTCAAAGCCTTGTTGACCGCGCCGTCGACGACCAGGAACTGAGACGCAAGGAGATGCACATGTTCTACGACGGTGGCTACATCATGGGTGGCATGCACGGGCTCTGGTGGATCTTCTGGATCGCCCTGGTCGGCGTCATCGTGTTCTACGGTTGGGGGCGGCCGAGCAGTCGGCGCCACGGGCCGCGCGAGTCGCCCCACGAGGTGCTGAAGAGGCGCCTGGCCAACGGAGAGATCTCGGCCGACGAGTACGAGAAACGCCAGTTGCTGCTCGATCGCGACGCCGGCAAGGGTTGAAACGTCATGTGCCCTTTCAACGCCCGAGAGTAGCCATGTCATCCACGCGACTCACGATCGACGCAATGGTCGCGCTGCTGTTCAGCACATTGACGGCGGCGCGAACCGGGGCGTCAGCAGAACTCGTCGCACGCCTTGGCACAGGGGCTGGAAGCGTCAGCCAGGAAGGGGCGCGGCAGTCATCAATGAATTCCACTCAAGGTGTTGCAATGCGGACCGTTCTGGTCGGCGTGCTGGCCGCCGCTGCTGCGGTGGTCGCACAGGCGCAAGAGCGGGGCGGTGCCATCTACGCACAGCACTGCCTGGCCTGCCATGGCGGTGATGGCACCGGCATGACGCCGGGTGTGCCCGACCTGAGCGCGCCATCCGGGGGACTCGCCAAGTCCGATCGGCTGCTGTTGCGCAGCCTGATCGATGGGATTCAAAAGCCGGGTGCCCCGCTGGGCATGCCGCCCAAAGGCGGGAATCCGGCGTTGACCGATGCCGACATGCGAGCCGTGCCGGTCTTCCTACGCCGCGAATTCGATACCCATCCACGACAACCCACTGGAGCTCCATGAAATGAAGAACGTTATTGCCCTGGCCGCTACGCTGGCCGCCGCGCTGTCCTTTGGCGCATCGTCGGCCCTGGCCGGACCGACGGTCTACATCCCGCTCGGTACGGCAAACCTGGTGATCGCGGTCGACGCGGCCAGCAGCCGCATCACAGCAACCTACAGCGGCGTGGACAACGCGCACGGCCTGGTGGCCACGCCCGACGGCGAGTACCTCGTCGCCGGCAGCTTGCTCGAGACGCCGCTGCCTGCGGGCAGCCCGCCGACAGCGCCAAACAGCAAGCTGTTCGTGGTGCATCCAGGGCACGGCCATGTGATGCGCACCATCCCGGTTGCGGGCTGGACCCATCATCAGGCGATCACGCCCAACGGGCGCTATGTGGTCTCGACTCATCCGACACGCGGTGGCGTCAGTGTGGTGGATATGCAGAGCAATCAGGTCGTCAAGACCATCGAGACCGGACCGGCACCGAACTACACCGCGATCACGCGCGACGGCGGGCGAGCCTATGTCAGCAATAGTGGCAATGGCTCGCTCAGCGAGATAGACATTGCCACCTGGCGCGTGACGCGAACGCTCGACGGCGGGCCGGGGCCAGAGCACATCGTGTTGTCGACCGACGAGCAGACGCTGTACTCGCTCAATCCGCAGGCGGGCACCGTGTCAGCGGTGTCGGTACAGAGCGGCAAGGTTGTGAAGAGCCACAAGATCGGCGCGAAGCTGCACGGCCTGGACCTCGGCGATGATGGGCAGACCTTGTTCATCAGCAGCGTCGGCGACAACAAGCTGGTGGCGCTCGATTTGCGTGACGGCTCGCAGCGTTCGCTGGCCCTTTCACCGGCGCCCTACCACTTGAACACGATCCGCGGCACCGGCAAGGTGTACGTGTCCAGCCGCAGCGATCCGGTGATCTGGGTGGTGGACCAAAAGAGCTTGATGCTGACCGGAACGATCAAGTTGCCGGCCGGTGTGGGGCACCAGATGGCGGTGATGCCGTGACCAATCGATCCCGGCACGAGGGCGGCTTGACCTTCACATGATGTCAATGTCTAACCTGACTTCGACGGTCGGCACCCCCTGCGACTTCCGATCATGAAAGGACCCTCGCCATGAGCACCACCCACCACGACCACCCTCCTGCCACGCGCAGTTCGTCCGGCATGGGTCGGCCATTGAAGACGGCGCTGCTGATGGTCGCCCTGGTCGGCGGCTTCTACCTGCTGCGCGAGCACTGGAACCATGTCGCTGGCAACTGGATTTACCTGCTGCTGCTGGCTTGCCCGCTGATGCACATGTTCCACGGCCATGGCGGCCACGGCGGCCACGGTGGTGACGCGACGCCACCCGTGAAGCCAAAGGGCAACGGGGATTGACGCCATGGACATGCCCCGACGCCACGATCACACAGTGCACGCACACCAGCCTTCTGCGGCGGCGGCCGATCCAGCAGGCCTGAAGGACCCGGTGTGCGGCATGACTGTCACCGAGCAGTCCGAGCATCACGCCGAGCACGAGGGCCGGCCGTACTACTTCTGCAGCGCCAAGTGCAAGGCGAAGTTCGCTGCGGAGCCGGCACGCTATGCACGCGCCGGCAGCGCGCAACCTGCGGTCGACGTTGCGGCACAGCCCGCCGGAACGATCTACACCTGCCCGATGCACCCGGAGATTCGCCAGGACAAGCCCGGCAGCTGCCCCAAGTGCGGCATGTCTCTCGAGCCCTTGCTGCCATCGCTGGACGACGAAGAGAACCCTGAGCTGATCGACTTCTCGCACCGCTTCTGGTGGACGCTGCCCTTCACCGTGGTTGTGACCGTACTGGCCATGGCGGTTCACCGCCTGGGATGGCTCGAGCCAGGAACGCAGACCTGGATCGAACTGGTATTGACCCTGCCGGTGGCGCTGTGGGCCGGCTGGCCCTTCTATGTGCGCGGCGTGCAATCGGTGATCAACCGCAGCCCCAATATGTGGACGCTGATCGGGCTGGGCACCAGCGTGGCCTTCGTCTACAGCGTCGTGGCCACCGTGGCGCCGCAGATCTTCCCGGCGACCTTTGTCGTTGACGGGGTGGTGGCGGTGTACTTCGAGGCCGCTGCGGTGATCATCTCGCTGACTTTGTTTGGGCAGATCCTGGAGCTGAAGGCGCGTTCGCAGACCTCCGCCGCCATCAAGTCGCTGCTCGGCCTGGCGCCCAAGACGGCACGCCGCATCGCCGCCGACGGTACCGAAGAAGACGTCCCACTCTCCAACGTGCATGTCGGTGACCAACTGCGCGTGCGACCGGGCGAAAAGGTGCCGGTCGACGGCGTCGTCGTCGAAGGCAACAGTGCGCTCGACGAGTCCATGCTCACCGGCGAGCCGCTGCCGGTGAGCAAGCGGCCGGGCGACAAGCTGATCGGCGCCACCATGAACACCAGTGGCGCGCTGGTGATGCGCTCTGAACATGTGGGATCGGCCACCGTGCTGTCGCAGATTGTGCAGATGGTGGCGCAGGCCCCGCGCTCGCGCGCGCCGATGCAGCGCATGGCCGATCTGGTGGCAGGCTACTTCGTGATGGTGGTTGTAGCCATCGCTGTGCTGACCTTCTTTGCCTGGGGCCTGTTCGGGCCCGAGCAGGGCTGGGTCTTCGGCCTGATCAACGCGGTGGCCGTGCTGATCATCGCCTGCCCCTGCGCGCTGGGTCTGGCCACGCCGATGTCGATCATGGTCGCCACCGGCAAGGGGGCGACCAACGGCGTGCTGTTCCGCGACGCCGCGGCGATAGAGAACCTGCGCAAGATCGACACGCTGATCGTCGACAAGACCGGAACCCTGACCGAAGGCCGTCCCAGCTTCGAGCGGGCCGTGGCTGCCGCCGGCCACACCGACGAGCAGGTGCTGCAGTTGGCAGCCAGCCTCGACCAGGGCAGCGAACACCCGCTGGCCGCGGCCATCGTCGCGGCGGCACGTGAACAGGGCCTGACGCTGGCCAAGCCCGAGGATTTCGATTCCGAATCGGGCATCGGTGTGCGCGGCAAGGTCGAAGGCAAGGCCCTGGCGCTGGGCAACACGGCGCTGATGGAGCAACTCGGCGTGAAGGTCGACGCACTGAAGTCGCAGGCCGAAGAACTGCGCAGCCAGGGCGCCAGCGTCATGCACCTTGCGGTCGACGGCCAACTGGCCGGCCTGCTGGCGGTATCAGACCCGGTCAAGTCGACCACACCCGACGCGCTGGCTGCCCTGCGCAAGTCGGGCCTGCGCATAGTCATGGCCACCGGCGACGGATTGACCACCGCGCGCGCCGTCGGCAAGCGCCTGGGCATCGAAGAGATTCACGGCGAGGTCAAGCCTGCCGACAAGCTCAAGCTGGTCGAGCAGCTGCAGGCCGAGGGCCGTGTCGTCGCGATGGCCGGCGACGGCATCAACGACGCGCCCGCGCTGGCCAAGGCCGACGTGGGCATCGCCATGGGCACCGGCACCGATGTGGCCATGAACAGCGCCCAGCTCACGCTGGTCAAGGGCGACCTGCGCGGCATCGCGACGGCGCGCGCGCTGTCGGTCGCCACCGTGGCCAACATGAAGCAGAACCTGGGTGTTGCCTTCGTCTACAACGCGCTGGGCGTGCCGCTGGCCGCCGGCGTGCTGTTCCCCTTCACCGGCTGGCTGCTGTCACCGATGATCGCGGCGCTGGCGATGAGCCTGAGCTCCGCCTCGGTGATCAGCAATGCGCTGCGCCTTCGCGGGGCGAAGCTCGACAAGGACTGAGCCGACCGGCCCACGCCGACCGGACCCCGTGCGTGAGAGCATCGGGTCAGCAACCGCAGCCAGACCCGATGGCCCGCTTTCCCCGGCCGGTGCCTGACCGGCCGATCCACGCTCGCACGGGGCTTGGAACACCGCCCTAACTCTCAAAAGGAGCCGCTGCACTTGAACCACGCACTGGTTGTAGGACCGCTCGCCCTGCCCTACTCGCTGCTGCTCATGTTCGCTGCAATGGCTTCGGCCCTCTATGTCGGCCAGCGCAGCGGCCGCAATGCCAGCGTCGACATCGAATCGGTGCTGTGGCAAACGCTGCTCGTCGGACTGGCGCTGGCCCGCCTGGTGTTCGTCTTGGAGTTTCGCCTGGCCTACTTCGCGTCGCCGCTGGACATCGTTGACATCCGGGACGGCGGCTGGAACCCGACTGCGGGATTCATCGGTGCCTGGCTTTTCGCGCTGAGCCGCGCAAGACGGGTTCCAGCCTTGCTCAAGCCGCTGCGCTCAGCCTTGATGGTGGGCACCGTGGTCTGGGCTGTCGGCGCTGTCGTGCTGTCGATGCGACCCGAGACTGGACAAGAGCTGCCTGCGCTGAGTCTGACGTCGCTGGAGGGCCGGCCGATGAATCTCGCCGAGTTCAAGGGCAAGCCGACGGTGGTGAACCTGTGGGCCACCTGGTGCCCGCCGTGCGTGCGCGAGATGCCCGTACTGCATCAGGCTCAGATGGAGCGTCCTGACGTGAACTTCGTCTTCCTGAGTCAGGGAGAGTCCGCCGACAAGGTGGGCTCCTGGCTGCGAGCCCGCAAGCTGCCGCTGCACAACGTGCTGATCGACGCCAACAAGCAAGCCGGCGCCGCGTTCAAAGAAGGGGCGCTGCCCACGACGCTTTTCTTCGACGCCCAAGGGCGGCTGCACAGCACCAGGGTTGGCGAGCTTTCGGCTGCGACGCTCAGCGAGAGGCTGCAGGGCTTGGCGCCGTGACGATCTGCCGCGACCGCTGGCCCATCGGATTGAGCGCGCAGGCCCACAAGAACCCACCCGCTCTCGGCCGCGTCGATGCTTGCGGCGAAGTCAGGTGCGGCCGCGCTTGAAGCTGATCCACACCCAGAGCCCTGCCGCACCCAGCGCCAGATAGTTGGCCACGAAGAACCACGGTGTGTTCCACGCGATGCCGTCAAAGCCGCGTTCAGTGATTGGATAGAGGACCGGCGACGCGTAGTAGTCCGCCGAATGGGTGAACACGTCGATCACGATGTGCGACCACCAGCCGAGCAATGGAATCCACAGCGCACGTCGCACGTACCAGACGAGCGCCGTGACGAGGCCTGCCACGACGGCGCTGTGTACCGTGCAGTGCAAGTGGTGCGAAACGAACAAGACCGCCGATGGCAACAAGGGCTCCTGGCCCGGCACTGCGATTGCGAAGTCCCGAACCGCGGCAAATGTTCCGTCGCCCAGCCACCACCAGCCGATGACCGGAAGCATCTGCAGCACATCGGGCAGCGCCGCGAGGCTGATCGTGATCACGGCGGTTCGCCGCGTGAAAGGCAGGCGCCGGCCCAGTGCCGCGATGCCGACGCCGGCCCACAGGCTGTGTGCAAGGATGTCCATGGGGCTGAGTTTCGCTCAAGCCGCTCGCAGCTCCATGCCGCGCAGGGGCTGTGCGGGTTCGGGTGCATCGCGCTTCTTCTGAAGAGCCGCAGACCGCCCCGGCGCCTGCCGTAGCCATCGGGCCGGCCCGCGTTCAGGCTGGGGCCCGGCGGACGGCGTCAGAGGACCACGCGCACCTGGTGTGTCCGGCCGTCGTCGCCCAGCGGGATGCTGCCCGCAGGCCGCAGCTCGCCGTCCACAGTGACCGAGGCCGGCGCATCGCCGGCGCGCACGAAATCGATGGTGTAAGGGGTCTCGCCGAAGCGGTAGTCGACGCGGTAGCCCGTCCACCCTGCGGGCACGCAGGGCCTGACCAGCAGCCGCGCGCCGTCGTCGTCGACTTGCAGCGTCAGCCCGAGCAGCGATTCGACGACCAGCCGGTACATCCAGCCCGCCGAGCCGGTGTACCAGTTCCAGCCGCCGTGCCCCGTGTGCGGCGCCACGCTGTAGACATCGGCAGCGACAACGCACGGACGGCCCGCTTCAGACCGCGCGGCTTTCAACACCGACCGGAGTGAACTTGCCGTCCCATTCCGGATCGAGGGCGCGAATGCGTTGCTCCAGCGGCGGGTGGGTGGCCATCATGCCGAAGAGGGGCTTGCCCAGGCCGTTTTCGAAGAACATGTGGCTGGCTTCGCTGGCGTGGGCGGAGTCAATCTTCGAGCCCGCACTGCCGATCTTCTTCAAGGCGCCAGCGAGCCCCGCCGGATTGCGCGTGAACTGCACAGCGGAGGCATCGGCCAGCAGTTCGCGCTGTCGGCTCAGCGCGGCCTGTATCAGCCGGCCGAACAGGATGCCCAGGGCGCCGATGACGATCAGCGCCAACCCCACGAACATCATCGGATTGCGCCCCCGGCCGCCGCCTCCACGCGTGTACAGCAGCACGCGGCCAATGACCGCCAGGCAGACGATGCCGAAGAGGATGCCCATGATGCGGATGTTCAGCCGCATGTCGCCATTGAGCAGGTGACTGAACTCATGGCCGATGACCCCTTGCAGCTCATCGCGGGTGAGCAGGCTCATGCACCCGCGCGTGACGCCGATGGCGGCGTCGCTCGGGGCGTGGCCCGCAGCGAAGGCGTTGATGCCCTTGTCCTTGTCGAGTACGTAGATCTTGGGCACCGGCATGCCGGCGGCCAGCGCCATCTCCTGGACGACATTGCGCAGCTTGCGCTCATCCGGATCGGTGGGATCGGTGCCAAGCAATCGCCCGCCCAGCGACTCGGCCACGGCGCTGCCGCCCTTGGACAGGGCGATGGTCTTGTAGAGACTGCCAATGAGCACAACGCCGAGCGTGCCGACCACGACCAGGCCGAACAGCCGTGGATCCCAAAGCACCAGCGCGGGCAGCGCCACACCGGGCTGCTGCTGGGCCTGCGTGAAGTGGAAGATCAGCAGGCTGGCCAGATAGACCGATGCGATGATGAAGACGATGGCGATGACGAAGTACACCACCAGCACCGTCGTCTTTGTCCTCGCCTTGTCCTGCTGCCCGAAGAAGTCCATGGCTCAGGGCCTGGCTGCGTGCCGCATCAGGTGAACGCCACCTTCGGCGGCTCGCGCTGCTCGGCGGCCTCGACGACGAACAGCTCGGCAGCCGAAAAGTTGAAGCTCGAACTGATGAGGCTGCTCGGGAAGACTTCGCGCTGCGTGTTGTAGACCATCACCGCGTCGTTGTAGGCCTGGCGAGAGAACGCGACCTTGTTCTCTGTCGACGTCAGTTCCTCCATCAGCCCCAGCATGGTGGTGTTGGCCTTCAGGTCGGGATACGCTTCAGACAGCGCAAACAGTCGACCGAGTGCACCGCCGAGCAGGCCTTCGGCGCCGGCCAGCTTCTTCATCGCCGCCGGATCGCCGGGCTTGGCCGCGGCGCCGTCGTTGGCCGACGCAGCTGCGTTGCGCGCGGCAATGACCGCCTCGAGCGTGCCTCGCTCGTGCTGGAGATAGGCCTTTGCGGTGTTGACCAGATTCGGTATCAGGTCGTAGCGTCGCTTGAGCTGGACATCGATCTGCGCGTAGGCGTTCTTGAAGCGGTTGCGCAGTTCAACCAGCTTGTTGTAAAGGCCGATGACGAACATCGCAAGCAACAACAGCAAGGCAAGCACGACGACGATGGTGATGGTTGATGTGTTGATGAGCTTCTCCCGTAGTTCTCGCTCCATCCTAGATCGCACTGGCAGGCGGGGTCTGTGCGGTAGCGCGCCAAATTGGCCGCAAACGGTTCGCCTGAATCGACACGCCGACGCCGCAGCGCATCAAGGCGCTGGCCAGCTGTCTGGCCAGATTGGCGGCGGGTGCGTCCCGCCTCTACCCTCAACGCAAGCCGAAATACCCGGCGATGAACAAGATGATGACGACAAGGCCAACGAGGTAAATGATTCGATTCATGGTTCAACTCCTGGAAACGTTCAGTGCCAAGGTGGCGAGTGCGTCGCCCAGCATGTGGTCGGCGAGCGCCAACCCCATTTCCGGAGAACCGTGGAATCGGCGGGCGTCACGCTGCAGCCCGCGGCACGCCAGACTGCAAGCTGGCCAGCAGAGTGATCTCAGCCACGCTCGCCAGCGCTTTGGAAAGCGGGCAGTCGCGTTTGGCAGACAGGGCGATGGCCTGGAACCGGGCTTCGTCGATCCCCGGCACCATGGCCGACAAGGTCAGGGCGATTCTGTCGATCACGAAGCCTTCGCCTTCAGGCGCAAGGCGCACATGGGCCTGCGTGTCGACTGCTGCAGTGGCAAACCCCGCCTTCTCACAGGCGAACGAAAACGCCATCGTGAAACAGGCGGCATGTGCAGCACCGAGAAGCTCTTCGGGGTTCGTGCCGCGGCGGTCGTCGCCGAAGCGGCTGGCAGATCCGTAGGGGTAGTCCATCAGCGCCCCGGACTCGGTGCTGACCTTGCCAACGCCTTCCTGTGCGGCCCCATTCCAGAGAACGCTTGCAGACTTCTCGGTCATGGCGAATCCTTTCGGCTGCGCTGACGGGGAGTTTACTTCGTGCGTGGCCACTTCACCTGCTTGTCCGGCTGGCTCAGCTTTGCGGCGCGCAGCAACTTCACGGCCTGAACCACCGACCGGGCCACATTGCGCGCTTCTTCCTGCACCGCTTTGTCCTTGTCGAGCGCGTCATGGCTGCTGTAGTAGGGCTCGTAGTAGCCGATGTAGCGGTCGAGCTTGGACGCTGCGCCGGCGTCGATCAGCCCCATCCACTCCAGCCAGTCGGTGAGGTTGCGCCGGTGCGCCTCCACGCCGGCCACGTCGCCGTGCACCACGACACCGTAGGCGCGACCGGCCACGTGCTTGGGGAAGTCCCAGCCCTGCTGCTCGATGGCCTTGGCCTGGGCCACATGCTTGCCGTGGGTCGTCGTCGGATCAGGGTTGCCGCCATCGGCGCAGACCATGCGGTCGATCATCAGCTTCAGCGGGCTCGGCGACTGGTACCAGTAGGTCGGCGCCAGGATGATCACGGCGTGGGCCGCCACCCATCGCTCGTAGATCTCGGCCATCCAGTCCTCGGCCTGGTTCAACGCGTGGTTGGGGTAGCAACTGCACGGCCAGTGGCACAAGGGCATGGCGCTGGACACGCAACCCTTGCACGGGTGGATATTGCGGCCGTACTCCGAGGTGACGAGGCTCAGATCCAGCACATCCGCCTGCATACCGGCGCGCTCGACGACGCTTTGCGCCAACTCGGTCAGGCGCCAGGACTTGGACACCTCGCCCGGACAGGTGCCGTCGTTGCGCGCGCTGCCACAGACCAGCAGCACGCGCGACGGCGCCGTGCTGTCGCCCCAGAGCTTCTGAGCCGCCTTTAGACGCTTTCGGGTGTCCAGCCACTGCACCGAAACTTCATGGTCGGGATCGGCGAAGCCACGGCCGGCCGGGCGCGTCAGTGGCGACTTGCGGCCCTCTTGAACAGCGTCCCATGCGATGGCTTCGAGCCGGGAGATGGCCTCGCGTTCTGCTTCGAACGCGGGGTCGTAGAAACGCACGATGAAACGATCGTGGAACTGCTCACGTGTCAACGACGCCGGTGCCTGTCCAGTGCGGATCTTGGTCATGGACGGACGCCATCCTGGTTTCGGGCTTTTCCAGATGCAAGCGCCAAGGCGCTGGCGTACAGGGCGGCTAGCGATATGCCTCTGTGGCCGATTGGACTGTGGCGCAAGGACGGCATCGGATGCTCCAGGTCGGACGGCCCGACCCACGGCCGGTGCGATGTCTCGCATGGTCTTGCCCTTCGGACGGTTTGTCCGTGCGCTACCGAACATCTGTGGCTCCCGGCACCCCGCGCGCCCTCGCCAGTTGTGATGCCTGCAGTTTGCCTGGGCGCCTCAGCAAGTCGGCCGCGCTGCCGGCATAGACCGTCAACAGGACGGTGCGCACCTTCAACGACATCGGCGCGTCAAGCAGATTTGTGCCCGGCGTCACCTATCCCGAGCGCTCAGGCCCGCTTGCCGGCGGGTGTCTGCGCGGCCATTTGATCGTCGGCGGCGGCAGGCTGCGCATGACTCGAAGTTTCGGCTTCGCTGGCTTCCTTGCCCGAGGCCATGTTCAGCCGCAACAAGCGCGCATTGACGGCCACGATCACGGTGCTGGCGGACATCAGCACAGCGCCCAGCGCAGGGGTGAGCAGCACGCCCCAGGCGTACGCCGCGCCCGCGGCCAGCGGAATGGCGACGACGTTGTAGCCCGTCGCCCAGACCAGGTTCTGGATCATTTTTCGGTAGGTGGCCCGCGAGAGTTCGATGATGGCCACCACGTCGAGTGGATTGCTACGCACCAGGATGACGTCCGCGGTCTCGACCGCCACGTCGGAGCCCGCCCCGATGGCGATGCCCACGTCGGCCTGGGCCAGCGCCGGCGCATCGTTGACGCCGTCGCCGGTCATGGCCACGCGCACGCCCCGCGCCTGCACTTCCTTCACCTTGGCCGCCTTGTCCTGGGGCAGCACTTCGGCGAAGTATTCATCCAGTCCGACCTGGTCCGACACCCACTTGGCCGTCGCCTTGTTGTCGCCTGTCAGCATCAGGCAGCGGATGCCCTGTGCCTTGAGCGCAGCGATGGCCTGCTTCGCCTCGGGCCTGACGATGTCGGCCAGCGCAATGGCCCCTTTCAACTGGCCGTCCACCAGCACAAACACGACGGTCTTGCCCTGGGCTTGCAGCGGCTCGATGCGCGGGTCGGTGAGCGCTATGTTCTGGTCGCGCAGGTAACCGGGGCTGACCACCTTGACGTCCTTGCCTTCGACCCGACCTTCGGCGCCCTTGCCGGTAAGGCTGTTGAAGCCCTCGACCGGCAGCAACTTGTCCGATGCGGCGGCAATCGCCTTGGCAATCGGGTGCGCCGAGTTCGCATCCACCGACGCCGCGTAGCTGCGCAGCGTCTCTTCGTCGATGCCGTCGCCCAGCAGCAACGTCTCGGTGACGCCGAATCGGCCCTCGGTCAGCGTGCCGGTCTTGTCGAAGATCACGGCCTGCAGATTGCGCGCGCCTTCGAAGGCGACACGGTTGCGGATCAGCAAGCCGTTCTGAGCGGCCAGTGCGGTGGACACGGCCACCACCAGCGGTACCGCCAGGCCCAGCGCATGCGGGCAGGCGATGACCATCACCGTCACGGTGCGTTCGATGGCAAAGGCGAAGTCCTGGCCCACGATGACCTGCCAGACAAAGAAGGTGATCAAGCCACCGGCCAGGGCGATGAGGGTCAGCCACATTGCCGCCGTGTTGGCCAGGTCCTGGGTCTTCGACTTGCTTTCCTGTGCTTGCTTGACGAGCTCGATGACCTGCGACAGAAACGAGTCCTTGCCGGTGCCCTTGACCTCGATGGTCAACGACCCTTCCCCGTTGATGGCGCCGCCGATCAGCTTCGCGCCGGTTTCCTTGCTCACGGGCGTCGACTCGCCGGTCAGCATCGCCTCGTCGACCGAACTCTTACCTGCCACGACCACGCCGTCAGCGGGCACCTTCTCGCCGGGCTTGATGAGGACCTTGTCGCCCACCGCCAACTCGCCCAGCGGCACGTCCTTCACGCTGCCGTCGGGCATCAGTTTGTGGGCATCTGAGGGCATCAGCTTGGCCAACGCTTCAAGGGCCTTGGAGGCGCCCATCACCGACTTCATCTCGATCCAGTGGCCCAGCAGCATGATGTCGACGAGCGAGGCCAGCTCCCAGAAGAACATCTTGCCGGCCAGGCCGAAGACGACGGCGCTGCTGTAGAGATAGGCTGTCGTGATGGCCACGGCGACCAGCGTCATCATTCCGGGCCGACGGGTCTTCACCTCCTCGACGAATCCTTTGAGGAACGGCCAGCCGCCATACCAGAAGACCGCGGACGCCAGGGCGAACAAGACGTACACATCGCCGGGGAAACCGATGACCTCGCGCAGCCCCACCAGGGCCTGCAGCATGGGCGACAGCACCAGAATCGGCAGCGTCAGCGCCAGCGATATCCAGAACCGATTGCGGAAGTCCGCGGCCATGTGGGCGTGGTGGTCTGCGCCCGCGGCAGGCGCCTTTCCGGTCGCTTTCGGCGTGGCGGGTGCGGCTTCGGAGGGTGGTGAATCGGGCGCCGCATGGTCGTCATGGCCCTCATGACCTTCGTGCCCGGTGGCTGCCTTCGTGTCGGCGGGCCCCTCGGCGGGAACTGCAGCGGCGGACGGGGCGGCGGGCTCTGGCGGAGCGCCAGACCCGGCATCCTTTGGCGCGGTGGCAGCCGGCGTTGACGGCGCGGCGTCCTTCTCGGGAGCTGTCGGCGCCATGTTCTCCGCGTCCTTCGCAGCGGAGGGGACTGGCGGTTGTTGCACCGGCGCCTGCCCCCCAGGCTCGGACTCGACACTGGGCGTCGGCGTCGGCGTCGACGTCGGCGCGCTTGCCGCCGCCGCCTCCGCGAACCCACGTTGCCGATCGTCCGAGTTGTTATCGCCCACACGGAGTCGCGTTTCGTCATAGCGCACGGTGGGCGTTGCCGCGGCGTGATTGACGGTGACGCTCTCGACACCCGGCACCTCGCCGATGCGCTCTTCAACGCCCGGCACGCTGAGCACCGACAGCATGTCGCTCACATCAATCACGCTCGTTTTCATCGTCTCTCCATGTTTGTTTGCCGGTTGATCGCGGCGCGCAGCGTGGGCGGCAGCCCGTATCTGCTCGAGGACGTGCTCGTTCCTGAAATGCAGGCAAAGGTCATGAGGTTCGCCTGCTCGACGGTGGCGACCCATGGGATGTGGCCGGGTCGGTTGCCACCTTGTCTTGAAGCCAGCCGCCAGTGAAACCGGCTCGCAGTAGGCCGGTGATGATCGGCGCGCAATTCCGCATCAATCGCCACAGCAGGCCGGAGCGGTGGTTTTCGATCATCAAGACGATCGGCCCCTGGTTGAGGCCGAAATGCCACGGCGATACCCACCAGCCGTAGGGGTTGCCCGGCTCGCCGGGATGCGAGGGGTTGAACGAGGCCTTGAATCCGTAGGAATTGAATTGGGTCAGCTTGGCCTGATGGATGCAGTAGTCGATGGCAGGCAAGACGACTTCGGGTGCGAACGGCAGCGATGCCGCGACGGCCCAGGGTGCGAGCGTGCCGTCGTCGGGCCCGTAGGGCACGCCGCGCGCCACATAGTCAAACAACTCACGGTCGATGCCGCCCACGGTGATGCGGCCGGGGCCTGGGCCTTCGCTGGCGGTGATGCCCCAGCAATGGCTGCCGTAGCTCTTGAAACCGAGCGGGTTGTCGATGGCGTACCGTTGTTGCGCCAGCGTCGCGCGACGGCTGTTCTCGAAGTAGTCGATGCCCTTGCCGCGCATGAACGCGTCCTGTATGCCGCGAAAGTCGATCCACACATGCGACAACTGGTGGGTGAAGAGCGAACCGGCATACAGATAGTCCTGGCCGTAGCAATGCTCCCATCGGTAGCTGGCGGCCCACGCCGCATAGCTGTGCGCCGGCAGCGGCCAGGTCGGCGAGCCCAGGCCCAGCACATACAGCAGCAGCGCTTCGTCGTAGCCTTTCCAGCGGTAGTGCAGAAAGCCGCTTTCGGGCTTCCAGCCGTGGGTGACGGTGCTGCCCCCGTCTTGCGCCCATTGCCAATTGGCGCGGCGGTAGAGCGCATCGGCCAGGGTGCGCAGTTCACCCTCGTCGGCACTGTCGGCGTCGAAGTACATGGCCGCGGCCAGCGCACCAGCCAGCAAGAAGGTGGTGTCCACGGTGGACAGCTCGCATT
The DNA here is from genome assembly GCA_030693565.1 of Rubrivivax sp. GTDB lineage: Bacteria > Pseudomonadota > Gammaproteobacteria > Burkholderiales > Burkholderiaceae_C > Rubrivivax. Next base: position 6,555 of record JAUYAJ010000052.1, on the reverse strand, counting down.
GCCAGGCACGCCGCCCGGTCTGCATGTCCAGAAAGTGGTAATAAAAGCCTTGATACCCGGTGGCGTCGGGCTCCGGGCCGTGCGGGCTGCGCCAGAAGAAGCGCAGCGTGGTCAGCGTGCGCTCGACCGCGACACTGCGCGACATGAAGCCTCGTTCCACGGCCACCGGATAGCACGCCAGTGCGAGTCCGGTGGCGGCAATGCTGGCGGGCCAGTCCGGCGCGGTCTTGTCGACCACCAAGCCATTGGCCGGATTCGTTTCATGCAGGAAGTAGCCGAAAGTCGAGCACTGCAGAACCTCCAGTGCAGCGCCGTCGAGGCGCTTCACGCTGCTAGCGCCTGCGGCGCCAAGGGCCCGCTCAGTAGATTCCTGGGTATCCGACATAGGGTCAGTGCTTCGCGATGCGTGCGGCCAAGCTCGTATCGGACCGAACATGCCGTTGAAGTCCAGGTTGGAGCGCATTGCGCCAGCCACGAGGTTCCAGGGCTGCGATTGCGTTCGCCGACACCTTCAAGTTAGACGCATCGCGCGTTGCCGTCTGTGCGCCAGCGAACGATGTCACTCTGCGCCGTCGCCTTGCGCACGAGGAGATCGAGCGCTGCGCCCAGCCCAGCCCCCGAAGGTTCAAAGAACGTGGCGCAGCGAGGCTTCCCTGAGCGTCTGCTAGCGCACAGACACTCGACCTGGAACGAGCGCAAGGTCAAGCTGGACGTCGCCATGACTTGATCGCCTCCGGTTCCAGCTTCAAGCACACAGAGCAGTCACTTTCTCTGGACCATGTCGCCCGGACCGGCGGATTGGCGACGTCACCCCAGCGCGGAGGTCGTTACGACCCATTCGCAGTGATCAAGCATCAAAGAGGGAAATGGGATGCAGCTCGGCATGATCGGATTGGGACGAATGGGTGCCAGCATGGTTCGGCGCTTGCTGAAGCGTGGTCACGAGTGCGTGGTTCACGACCTGCAACCGTCCGCAGTGGCTGGGCTCGTCAAGGACGGTGCAGCGGGAGCCACGTCACTGAAGGAGATGGTTTCGCGGCTCGGCCAGCCCCGCACCGTCTGGCTGATGGTGCCGGCGGCAGCTGTCGATGGGGCACTTGGCGACCTGGTGCCGCTGCTTGACGCGGGCGACGTCATCGTCGACGGTGGCAATTCACACTACCGCGACGGCATGCGGCGAGGCGCGAACCTGCAGGCCCGAGGCATCCACTACCTCGATGTCGGAACCAGCGGTGGCGTCGCCGGCCTGGAGCGCGGCTACTGTCTGATGATCGGCGGGGAAGGCGACGTGGTCGAGCGCTTGCGGCCGATCTTTTCGTCTCTGGCGCCGGGCATCGAAGCGGCTACGCCGACGCCCGGCCGCAAGGCCGGCACCGGTACGGCCGAAGAAGGCTTCCTGCACTGTGGCCCGAATGGGGCGGGGCACTTCGTCAAGATGGTCCACAACGGCATCGAATACGGCTTGATGGCAGCGTACGCGGAAGGCTTGAACATCCTGCGCAGCGCCAACGTGGGCCATCGCGACGCACAAACGCCGAGCAGGCACGATGCCGAGACCACACCGCTGCGCAACCCCGAACAGTATCGGTTCGAGATGAATCTGCCCGAGATTACCGAGGTGTGGCGCCGCGGCAGTGTCATCGGTTCCTGGTTGCTCGATCTGACCGCCACGGCCATGCTGAAGGATCCAGAACTGGCTGGCTACGGCGGGCAGGTGTCGGACTCGGGCGAAGGCCGCTGGACGATCCAGGCCGCAATCGACGAAGGGGTGCCAGTGCCGGTCCTCAGTGCCGCGCTCTTCGAGCGCTTCACGTCGCGTGGCAACGCCGATTTCGCGAACCGGGTCCTGTCCGCGATGCGGTATGAGTTCGGCGGCCACGTGGAAGAGCCCGCGTCATGACCGCCCCGCAAGACGTCGTGTTCCTGCTCGACGTGGACAACACGCTGCTCGACAACGACCGCGTCATCACCGACCTGCGGGGCCACCTTGAGCGTCAATTCGGCAGTGCCAGTGCGGCGCGCTATTGGGCGCTCTTCAAAGGCTTGCGCAGCGAACTGGGCTATGCGGACTACCTGGGGGCGCTGCAGCGCTACCGACTTGACGCCGAGCTTGGGCAAGGCAGTGATCTGCGTCTGCTGCAGATGTCGGAGTTTCTCATCGACTACCCGTTCGCGGATCGCCTCTACCCGCGCGCCCTTGAAGTCATCGAACGCCTGAGCAGCTTCGGGACCCCGGTGATCCTGTCCGATGGTGACGTGGTGTTTCAGCCGCACAAGGTTCGACGCTCGGGACTGTGGGATGCCGTTTCCGGCAGGGTGATGATCTACATCCACAAGGAAAAGATGGTCGGTGCCGTGCAGCGTCACCACCCGGCGCGGCACTACGTGATGGTCGACGACAAGCTGCGCATCCTCGCCGCCATGAAACAAGTCATGCAGGAGCGCATGACAACTGTCTTCCCGCGCCAGGGCCACTATGCGCTGGACCCCGCCGTCGTTGCTGCCTACCCGGCTGCAGACCTCAGCATCGAACGCATAGGCGACCTGCTGGACGCGGACATTCGCAGCCTGTTCACACCCCAGGACAAGTGATGAACCCTCAATTGAACACCAACACCCGCAAGCTGCACGATCTGGGGCAACGCATCTGGCTCGACAACATCACGCGCGAGATGCTGAACAACGGGACCTTGGCGCGCTACATCGCCGAGTTGTCGGTGACGGGGCTGACGTCGAACCCGACCATCTTCGAACACGCGATCGGCAGCGGCGACCTTTACGACGCGGCGATCCAGAAGCTGGCGGTCCAGGGTCTGCCTTGCGAGGACATCTTCTTCGAGCTGGCGCTGCAAGACTTGACGCAGGCTGCTGACCTGTTTCGGCCGACCTTAGATGCCAGCGCGGGCGACGACGGCTGGGTGTCGCTGGAAGTCTCGCCGCTGCTTGCGAACGACACCGCCGGAACCATCGAGGCGGCTGCTCGACTGCACGCGCGGGCCGCGCGACCGAACCTCTTCATCAAGATCCCCGGCACGCCCGAAGGCATACCGGCCATCGAACAGTCGATCTTCGACGGCGTGCCGGTCAACGTCACCTTGCTCTTCTCGCGTGAGCACTACGTGGCCGCGGCCGAAGCGTATCTGCGCGGTATCGAGCGACGCATCCAGGCTGGGCTCGATCCAAAGGTCGAATCGGTGGCTTCGCTTTTCGTCAGCCGCTGGGATGTGGCGGTGCTCGAAGGCGTTCAGCCGCAACTGCACAACCGCCTGGGCGTCGCCATCGCCATGCGTACCTACAAGGCCTATAACGATCTGCTCGCCTCCGAACGGTGGCAGGGCCTGGTTGCCGAAGGAGCCCGCCCGCAGCGCCTGCTTTGGGCCAGCACCGGCACAAAAGACCCTGCGCTACCTGACACGTTCTACGTCGAAGCCCTCGCGGCGGCACAGACCATCAACACGATTCCGGAAAAGACACTGCTCGCCTTCGCCGACCATGGCAAGGTTGGCACGCCCTTGCCCGCCGATGGCGGCTACGCAGAAGGCGTGCTCGACGAGTTCAAGCGCGAAGGCGTCGACGACGGCGCGCTCGCCGCTCGATTGCAGCGCGAGGGCGTGCAGGCGTTTGCCAAATCGTGGAGCGCATTGATGGCGCGGATACGGGACAAGAGCTCGCCATCGGCAGGAGCGGGGGCGCCATGACCTCGGCTATGACAAAGCGCTCTACCTGCTGCCATTGTTCCTGGTCTTTCGAGTTGAAGCTGCGGAGCAGAACACCATGAAGAAGGCAGCCCTGGTTTCCGGTGTGATCAGCGCCATGCTGGGCGGGCTCTGGCTGCTTCAAGGGCTGGGTCTCGCGCACGTCCGGCCCATCCTTTGCTTCGCTGATTGCGCGCCCATTCAAGGGGCTTCGCTGACCTGGGCCATCGTCGGCTTTCTGATGGTCACGGTTGGCGTGATTGCGATCTTCTTCTCGGTCAAACGACGTGCGGCGGCAACGACGCAATTTCGCTGAGACGCCACACGTCAACGGGCATGACGACTCTGATCAACCCACTTGCCGGCAGGCCGGCGCATGCGTCGATGCTCGTCGACGTGGCCAAGCTCGTCTCGGCGTACCACACGGACATGCCCGACCCGACGATCGCCGCGCAGCGCGTGGCCTTCGGCACCTCAGGCCATCGCGGCTCGGCCTTCGACCGCTCGTTCAACGAATGGCATGTGCTCGCCATCACGCAGGCCATCTGCGACTACCGCCGCGGCCAAGGCATCACTGGGCCGCTGTTCATGGGCATCGACACGCATGCGCTGTCGCCACCCGCCTGTGCAAGTGCACTCCAAGTGCTGGCGGCCAATGGTGTCGACGCGGTGCTGGCCGCAGGCGACGAGTTCACGCCGACGCCTGCCATCTCGCATGCCATCGTCAAGCACAACCGCAGCGGCGCTGGCACGCAGGCCGACGGCATCGTCGTCACGCCATCACACAACCCGCCGCGAGACGGTGGCTTCAAGTACAACCCGCCGCATGGCGGCCCGGCCGGTCAGGCGGTGACCGACACGATCCAGGCGGCGGCGAATGGCTTCCTCGAGAGCGCCCTGAAGGGCGTGCGGCGCATGCCGCACGCGCAGGCCCTGCGGGCCGCGACCACACACCATCACGACTTCCTTGGCAACTACGTCGAGGATCTGGACCACGTGATCGACATGGACGCGATCCGCGGCGCCGGGGTGCGGATCGGGGTCGACCCGATGGGTGGCGCCGGGGTGCACTACTGGGCTGCAATCGCCGCGCGCTGGAAGCTGGATCTGACGGTGATCAGCGCAGAAGTCGACCCGACCTTTGCTTTCATGACGCTGGACTGGGATGGCCAGATCCGCATGGACCCTTCGTCGGTCTACGCGATGAAGAGGCTGATCGCCCTCAAGGATCGCTTCGACATCGCCGTCGCCTGCGATACCGACCACGACCGCCACGGCATCGTCACGCCCGCCGCCGGGCTGCTGCCGGCGAACGATGTGCTCGCGGTGGCCATCGACTACCTGTTCCGGCACCGGCCGCAGTGGAGCGCGGGCGCTGCGGTGGGCAAGACGGTGGTCAGCACGCAATTGATCGACCGCGTCGCGGCGCGCCTGGGCCGCAAGCTCTTCGAGGTGCCAGTCGGCTTCAAATGGTTCTCGCAAGGGCTGCTTGACGGCAGCCTGGGTTTTTGCGGCGAAGAGAGCGCCGGCGCCGCCTTTCTGCGCCGGGACGGTACGGCCTGGACGACCGACAAGGACGGCCTCATCGCCGGGTTGCTCGCCGCCGAGATCACGGCGCGCTGCGGGCGCGACCCCGCCGAGCTGTACCTCGAACTCACCGACCAACTCGGTCAGCCGGCCACGGATCGTGTCGAAGCGCCGGCCACTGCGCAGCAGAAAGCGCGGCTGGCAGCGCTCTCGCCGAAGTCCATCACGACAGCCGAACTTGCCGGCGAGATGATCACCAGCGTGCTGAGCCGGGCGCCGGGCAACGACGCTCCCATCGGCGGCATCAAGGTCAGCACCGGGCAGGGTTGGTTCGCCGCCCGCCCGTCTGGAACCGAAGACATCTACAAGATCTACGCCGAGAGCTTTGCAGGCCCCGAACACCTGCAGCGCATCTTGCAAGAGGCGCAGGCCATCGTCGATGCGGCGATTTTCCCTGCGCCGCCACCGTGAAATTCAGTGCTCCCGAAAGGCCTCGATGTCTGATTCCTTGACCCCTGACACCCTGCAGAAGATGCACGCCTACTGGCGTGCGGCGAACTACCTGTCGGTCGGGCAAATCTACCTGCAAGACAACCCGCTGCTCGAGCGCCCCCTCACGGTGGCCGACATCAAGCCGCGCCTGTTGGGCCAGTGGGGCACGACGCCGGGCTTGAACCTGCTCTACGTTCACCTGAACCGGCTGATCAAAGAGCACGACCTGAACATGATCTACATCATGGGCCCGGGCCACGGCGGGCCGGGCATCGTGGCGCACAGTTATCTGGAAGGCTCGTACACCGAGCACTACCCGGCCATTGAACGCAACCGCAACGGCCTGCAGCGGCTGTTTCGCCAGTTCTCCTGGCCTCAGGGCATACCCAGCCACGTGTCACCCGAGGTGCCGGGCTCCATCCATGAAGGGGGCGAACTGGGCTACTCGTTGGCACACGCCTATGGCGCTGCTTTCGACAACCCCGACCTCATCGTCGCCTGCGTCGTTGGTGACGGCGAGGCCGAGACCGGTGCGCTGGCGGCGAGTTGGCATTCCAACAAGTTTCTGAACCCCGCGCGCGACGGCGCGGTGCTGCCCATCCTGCACCTGAACGGCTACAAGATCGCCAACCCCACGGTGCTGGCGCGCATCAGCCGCGAAGAGCTGACCGATCTGATGCGCGGCTACGGCCACGAACCGCTCTTCGTCGAGGGGGATGACCCGGCGCTGGTGCATCAAGCGCTAGCCGGCACGCTGGATGCGGCGCTGGCGCAGATACGCCAGTTTCAGCAGCAGGCGCGAGCGCTCGGTCCAGCGCAGTCGCCGCAGCGCCCGCGCTGG